>JAHISC010000019.1 GCA_018818445.1 Patescibacteria group bacterium
AACAAGAGCGCCAAGAACGAATCCGTCACTCTCTGCAGTCGAGCTTTGCAGAAGTGACACGAGGAAGCCCAGGAAAAGGCTTCAGCGATTCAATTCGCAACTCAAGGATAGGCGAAGCTCGCCCTCAGATGGTAGGGGCTACACCATCACGACGACGAAAGACCCGAGAACTAGTCAACTCGGGTTATGCCAAGGGCAACCTTGGCACCGAACGTCCGATGTCCACTTAACAGGAAGTGAGTGGGCATCACGAGGAAGGGTTTGACTGACCCTTAGCAGCTTGCTGCACCTCAGGGACAATCGTAACTTCCTGTGCGCGTCTCACCCCTCGTCGATTTCGGTTGACGGGGGGTGTTTTGTTTTTTACTAATCTTGACATTCTTCGCCAGGTGTGGTGTAATTTCACTACTTCTGAATCCTGTGCGGGGTCAGGGGAACGTGAGTACTGCTCACTGTTTCCAGCGCGAGGCTGGTTGCAGTGTGCTCTTCCTGGGCGAAAAGCAAGAGCTGGGAATGACGCACGGACGGTACTCGGGGGAGCCTTTATCCCATTTGAGCTTTGCTCACTAAAAGAAGGCTGTGTAGAAGTGATCTTGCAGGTTCACCAAGGCGTTGGGCGAACGTCTGAGCCTTTCTCTCATTTCTACCATTGGTTTCTCTACACCGGTCCGCCTGAAAACGGACCGGTGTTTCCTTTTTTATATGACCTCGATTAATGATTTCAATTACCAATTAACACAAGAACTGATTGCACAAAAGCCGGCTGAGCCACGGGATAGCTCGCGTTTGTTGTTACTTAATCGGAAAAGTGGTGATATTGAGCACAAAGTTTTTAAAGATATTATCGACGAATTACAACCAGGTGATTTGCTGGTCATGAATAATTCTAAAGTTTTCAAAGCCCGGCTCAAGGCTACTTGTTATGGTAGAGAGCACGAGGTTTTTTTATTGCGACCGAAAAATACTGTTTGGCAAAGTCTTATTAAAAAAAGTCGTCATCTAAAAATTGGTGACGTACTGGATTTTGGTTCAGTAAAGGCGACTTTAATAAATAAAGAAGCTGATGGAATTGTGGAGATTGATTTCCATGAAGCGCCAGATAAAATCTTTCAGTTAGCTGAAGCTCAAGGCGAGGTACCGCTACCACCATATATTAAGGCCACGGTGGACAATACTTTTAAATATCAGACTGTTTATGCCGAGCACACCGGTTCTGTTGCTGCACCCACTGCCGGTTTTCACTTCACTCCAGAGTTATTGGAGAGCATTCGTAATAAAGGAGTAGAGATTACTTTTGTGACTTTGCATGTTGGCCTAGGAACTTTTCGGCCAATCATGACTGAAACTCTGGAGGAGCACCAAATGCATTCAGAATTTTACGATATTCCACAGGAGACAGTAAAAAAAATTAGGCAAGCAAAACGTGTGATTTCCGTAGGTACAACAACGACTCGAGCGCTAGAGAGCGCCTTTCAGGAGACTCACCCTTTGGTAAGGGGGGATAAAGGAGGACCTATCTCAGGTGAAACTAATCTTTTTATTTCACCAGGCTATCAGTTTAAAGTTGTTGATGCCATGATTACTAACTTCCACTTACCAAAGTCATCGCTTTTAGTAATGGTGAGCGCTTTTGCGGGCAGGGAGCACGTGCTACACGCTTACGAAGAAGCTGTACAGAAAAATTACCGTTTTTATTCTTTTGGGGACGCTATGTTTATTCAATAATCTGATAGCTACCGTTAATCATCCACTTTCTGCTATACTGCTTCTCATGGATAAACAGATTTTAACAGTCGGTAACTATCTTAGGCTGGTCAATGAGACTCTAGCCATGATTCCAGCAGAGGCAATTACCATCATTGGCGAAGTAGTGGATTATAGACTCAGCCAAGGAAAATGGATCAATTTTGACTTAAAGGATGAGGATGAAGAGGCAAAAATTTCTTGTTTTGCCACAGTTTTTAAAGTTCAAACGCCAATTGAAAGTGGAATGAAAGTTCAGATCACAGGTTACCCTAAAGTATATGAGCGCTTTGGTAAATTTTCGTTAAATGTTGAAACTGTTGAACTGGTTGGTGAAGGAGCTTTAGCTAGAAGTTACATTCTGCTCAAGAAAAAATTAGCTGATGAA
>JAHISC010000020.1 GCA_018818445.1 Patescibacteria group bacterium
CGCTCCAAGTCTGGCTGGTGACGTGGAAGTAAGTCCGCATGGTAGTTGGTCTCCACCAAGTAGACGTGAGGAGTCAATGAGCAACTCAGTTCAGCCACAAGATTCTCCATTTGAAAAACGTCGAGTATCTTCTTCTGTTGACACAGGTTATTTTGAAGAAAAGAAGAATGAGCCATCTACTTTCAAACCTAGCGGTCAGACACAAAAAGCTCCAAATCAGGATAATGGAGACGATGATGATCTAGGAATACCGGCTTTCATTAGAAGAAAAATGATGTAGTAAAAATCAGCGGGCTATTCCGCTGATTTTTAAAATTTGGTATAATTTTGTTGTTCAATAAGAAAAATTTTAGTTAAGGCAAATTAAAAAATTTATTCAGACGTTTTATGCGATGTCCTGTTTGCAATAACAAATCAACAAGAGTAGTTGATTCACGCCTAGCACCTGACGGCATGAGCGTTAGACGTCGTAGGGAATGTGAGCGAACTCGTTGTGGTTTTCGCTTTTCCACGGTTGAGGAGGTGGAAATGCTGGATATCTCGGTTGTTAAGCGTGATGGTCATAGAGAAGCGTATTTACGTGACAAACTTACTAATGGTCTAAAGAAATCACTAGAGAAAAGGTCTTATACTAACGAACAGTTCAATAAATTGATTCATAAGATAGAAAGAGATGTTCAAAAATTACGAAGTGGGGAGATTACTAGTGAAAAAATGGGAGAGATTGTCATGAAACATTTACAGACTTTTGATAAAGTAGCATATATTCGTTTTGCTTCCGTGTATCATTCTTTTGAAGGCCTAGAAAAATTTGAAGAAGAGTTGAGGAAATTAGTTAAAAAGCACAAATAGTTGGGGACAATTAAATAAAAGTTTATCTTGTTGATGATATAATCAAGATAGATTTTTATGTTTATAGGTAGTAAGAGAAAGAACCAAAAAAATCGGTTTAAAAGTTTGGTAATGCCTTTGTTTTTATTTTTGGCTTTTAGTTCTGTTTTCGGTCTTTTTTACCATCATTTCACAATGGCAGCCTCGATTACTTGGGATGGTAACACCGATCTCGATGGTGGAGATGGAGTAAACTGGTCAGATCCTTTGAACTGGTCAACTAACACTGTACCCGGAGCGGCGGATATCGCAGTTTTTGACGCCACGTATACAGGCGACTCAACAATTGATGCCAGCTTTGCCGGTACGGTCGACGGTATCGATATCAACGCTGGTTACACGGGCACTATTACAGTAGCCCGTTCTTTAATCGTCGAGACTGGTGATTTCGCACAAGCCGATGGAATATTTGACTGTGGGAGTCAGACGATAACCTTTACTTCGGCTGTTTTTACTATTACTGGAGGAACTTTTACCGAAGGAACTAGTACCGTTATTTTTACAGGTAGCAGTCAGAATTTTGATGTAAATGTAACTGAAGCGTTCTATAATGTCACGATCGACAAAACTGATCTAAATATTCTAACTATCGCATCTGGCGACACCATGGTAGTTACCAATGATTTGTATTTAACAGATGGAAAAATAATTACTGGGACAATTGACGCTCGAAAAAACATTGTCCAACATGCTGATTTTGATGGTGGAAATGCCACGCTTGATTTTGGAGATGACGCAGTAGCTCAAACCTACAATATAGCTGGTGGAAGAGTGCCGGTGATTGAATTTGATTCTTCGGCAGATGCTTCTGATGAGGTGGTATTAACGGCAGACGCAGAATTCACCGGCCTTAGTATAACTGCCGACTTTGGCGCCAATGCAGTGCCTATAACCTATAATGGATATAATTTAACGATTTCTACCAGTGACTTTACCCAAGCTGCTGGTACTTTTACAGCCCCTAGCGTTCTCACTCTGGATGGTGCGGATTTCATTAAAACAGGCGGTACGTTTGTCGAAGGACTTAACTCAGTAGTTTTTACTGGCGGGGGGAGTGCTTTTAATGTCGATACAACAGAAACATTCTATAATGTCACAATTGATAAAAATACTGCTGCCTCTGTAGTTATCTCATCTGGTGACACCATGGTAGTCACTAACGACTTATATTTAACAGATGGATTTGTCACTCTTGGCACCGTTGACGCTCGAAAAAACATTGTCCAACATGCTGATTTTGATGGGGGAAGTGCCACGCTTGATTTTGGAGATGATGGACTAGCTCAAACCTACAATATAGCTGGTGGAAGAGCGCTGGCGATTGAATTTGATTCTTCGGCAGATGCTTCTGATGAGGTAGTATTAACGGCAGATGCAGAATTCACCGGCCTTAGTATAACTGCCGACTTTGGCGCCAATGCAGTGCCTATAACCTATAATGGATATAATTTAACGATTTCTACCACTGACTTTACCCAAGCTGCGGGTACTTTTACAGCCCCTAGTGTTCTCACTCTGGATGGTGCGGATTTCATTAAAACAGGCGGTACGTTTGTCGAAGGAGTTAACTCAGTAGTTTTTACTGGCGGGGGGAGTGCTTTTAATGTCGATACAACAGAGACGTTTTATAATGTCACAATTGATAAAAATACTGCTGGCTCTGTAACTATCTCATCTGGTGACACCATGGTAGTCACCAATAACCTTTATCTAACGGACGGGCTTACTAGTATAGGTGATTTTGCTGTTCAGGGAAATGTAGTAGTACACCCGGATTGGGATGGTGGATCAGCTAAATTGAATTTCACTGGATCAAATACTCAAACGTTCGATCTCACTGGTGCTACAGATAAATATAACGGCGACATTTTTACTAATAAATCCGGCGGTCAGGTTAATTTGTCTTCGGATCTAACCATGGACGCTAACAACCAAGACTTCATTATTGAAGAAGGTACTTTTGATCTCAATAGTCATCATCTTTCAGTCACGGCCGGAGCTACGGAAACTTTGATTGTAGAAACTGGTGGTAATTTGCAACTGCAAGGTGATGAAACTATTACAGGAGATTCCGCCAGCTATCCGCAGCTCGACAGTGGATCAACAGTCACGTATGACGGAGTTGGATCGTACACCATTAAAGATTACACCTACTCCAATATTGCTACGAACGGCTCTGGAACATATTCCATGGGTGTTGCAGAAGCAATAGACAGCCTTACTATTACCCAAGGAACTTTTGACGTGACAACGAGCAACCACGCTCTCACAGTTAGTAACGACTTTTCAAACTCCGGCACCTTTAATGCTCGGGCTGGTACGGTCACCTTTGACGACGTAGCTCAGACTTCAACTATTTCTGGCTCAACTAGTTTCTATAACTTCCAAGTAACCACACCAAGTAAGAACCTCGAGTTTGCAGCTATTTCGACTCAGTCTGTGACCGGAGACCTAACTATGACCGGCGGATCTGGAACTGAAATAATTTTACGCAGCACCGTGACAGACACTCAGTGGAATATAAATCTCTCTGGTACTCAAGACGTGACATACGTAGACGTGAAAGATTCTAATGCTACAGGTACTACGATTGATGCCGGAGTTACTTCAATTAACTCCTTGAATAATACTAATTGGACTTTTGGAGCTTCTAACACGGCCCCGACCGCAGCTTCAGTCACAGCTTCCCAGGTCACTGACGGCTCTGGTGAAGTAGACATCTCATTCATTGCAGATGACGCTGACCTCGACGACACTTTGGAAGCATTGATTGAATATAACATTGGAGGTGGTTGGACTAAAGCAACCTTGTCTGAAGTA
>JAHISC010000021.1 GCA_018818445.1 Patescibacteria group bacterium
CTCAATAATAATATCATTTTTTCCTGTGATCTGTCTGGCTGCAACAACTTGTCGGCGAATCAATTCCAAAAGTGCTAAAAAACTCACAACAATCTCCGGACGACTCTTCCCACTATTAACAATGTCCTTAAAACTAATCGATGCTCGAGAGCTGATTGCTCCTTGAAGTTCGCTCATTCTCTCTTCCACAGATTTAATCCGTTCGATCGACGCTTCCTGCAAAGCAAAAAATGGCTCAAGTTTTTTACGTAATGACAAAAATGAATCGTGTAAATCAGTCTGAGAAACATTTGACGGAGCGATAAAAATTCTTTGTTCGTCACTTACATTTTTTTTAAAAGGTCTATGGTATAAATGATCGGGTGATGAAAAATGTTCTTGAAGCGTATCGGCAGCTTCGACAAACGCTCGGTACAAACGAAGTTGATCCTCCAAAGATACAATTTCCTCCTCCTCGTCTACTTCCAAAAATGGCATCAACTCGCGACTTTTAAGATAAATCAACCTAGTGGCGATCAATAAAAAATCAGCCAATTCTTCCGAAGGAACATCGAAAGATTCAAGATACTCTAAAAAGTCATTCGCGATACTTGCCAAGGCTACATCTTTAATCTCTAATTCCTTTTTATTCAGCAACTCCAATAAAAGGCCAAGTGGGCCTGAGAAGGCTTCTTGTTTAGTCGCAAATGCCATAACCAGCCAATTTTAGCATAAATCAACCCATTGATCCACTTCTTTGTTGACATTAGAGCTTGGCCAAGGTTAGATATATATGGAGGTGTTCTATGCGGCTTCTCGAACCTGAGAAGGAAAAGTCGTCTGCAATGCCTTGGTTCTATGAGCGGGAACCGAATCGGACTCTGCTCATCATCCTCGGTGTCATGTTCGTCTTCTGGATCATCTCACTCGTTAGTAATCCCGACGATATCTGGGTCATCATCCAGAATATGTAGGAGGTCTTCCGTGATTCGCAGACTCAAATACCTAGCTTTCGGGCTTGTGGCCTTGGGAGCCATTAGTCTGATTGTTACACCGATCATTGCTCCAGGTTTTATTGCTTTCGGAGCCGTGATCATCGTCTTTAGTGTCGTGCCTGCTCTGATCGCTGTACCAGCGGTCGTCGTACGCATGCTTCTCAAGCCCGCCACGCGCGTCGCGTAGCGGGCTTCGTGTTTTAAACAAAAAGAGAATACTATTTATTTTGATCGTATTCTCTTTTGAGAGTTTTATTTCAAATCGAGTTTAATGTGCACCTCTTTCAAAGCTGAACTTTGCATTGGAGATGGCGCGTTCATCATTAAGTCACGAGCGTGACCATCTTTAGGGAACGGAATAACCTCGCGAATATTTGGTTCGTTTTGTAAAATTGCCATAACTCGATCCATACCCAAGGCAATTCCACCGTGTGGTGGGGCGCCAAACTCAAAGGCTTCAAGCATATGACCAAACTGTTCTTTAACCTGTTCATCTGAAGTACCAAGAATTTCTAGAACTGAACGTAGTGCCTCTGGCTGATGATTACGGATGCTACCGCCACCAATTTCAAAACCATTTAGAACAATATCGTACTGAGCAGCAATGATCTTATCAATATTCTTTTTCTCCATCAAATCAACTTTAAACTCTGGCTTAGCTGCTGAAAATGGATTATGCGTAAACGTCCAGTTACTGTTGTCATCTTTTTCAAAGAAAGGAAAATCAACCACCCAACAAAAAGCTAGCTCGTCGGGATCATCTGTATTTTTTCGTAAGTCAGGACGATCTGTTTTGTATTTTTTCATGACCTCAGCATAGGTTAGCCGAGGAAATGGTTTGGCCTGGATTTTTTTATGAGGGTAAAGTTTTTCAACTGTACCAACCAACATCCGCTCAATTACGTCGATGACATCTTCTTCCTCTACAAAACTCATTTCCAAATCAAGTTGCGTAAACTCTGGCTGACGATCACCACGCTGATCTTCATCACGGAAGCAGCGAGCTACTTGATAATAACGTTCAACACCAGCTGTCATCAACAATTGTTTAAATTGTTGTGGAGCTTGAGGTAAAACATAAAAATTACCTGCGTGTAATCTTGAAGGAACCAAATATTCTCGTGCCCCTTCAGGTGTGCCTTTCGTTAAAATCGGAGTTTCAACTTCAATAAATCGTTCCTCAGCCAAAAATTGTCTCATTGTTTGAAATGCAGCATTGCGCGCTCGTAGGTTAGCGGCCATACGTTCAGTTCTAAGATCCAAATAACGATACTTCAAACGAAGTTCTTCATTGACTGGCATGCTGTCTTGATCAATCTCAAACGGTGGGACTTTTGATTCATTTAGTACAGTCACTTTTTTTGCTAAAAGTTCAACAGTTCCTGTAACCATTTTTTCATTGATCTGTTTGGCCCCACGTTTTTGCACTACGCCCTCAATTTCCACCACCCACTCAGGCTTTAGCGAAGAAGCGATCGCTGCATTTTCCTCACCGAGTTCTTGAGGCACAGCCACAATTTGCAATAAACCGTCTTTATCGCGCAGATCAAAAAATAATACTTTACCCATGTCACGTCGGGCATGAATCCAGCCAGCAACTTTAACAGTTTGATCTACTTGATCAACAATCTCTTTGGTAAAAATTCGTTTCATATTTTGAAAATTATAAACCTAGCTTACATCATTCCTAAAGGTTCTTCAAGCTCAAATTCAGCCAAAATCGCAGTCCAAAAAGGCCTATCCCAGTTACCTGGTAAATGATGAACAACTAAATCATTTACAATATTTGCAAAAACAGCCAGATGTTCACTAGAAAGTGGTAAACGTAAAAGGTCAACCAGTCTTTCATCTCTGGCAAATCTAATTAGTTTTATTGCCTCCTCAGAAACCAATTTAGCGGCAAACCATTCTTCTGGCTTAGCCATCACGCAATCACTGCAAACCAAACCACCTTGCCTGGCATGCCAACGAAAAGCGAGCGGGAAAATATCCTGTTTACAATCCAGACAATGCCGTAACTCAACTTTGTAACCAAGCCTACTTAGTAAACGCAATAAAAATCCACCAAGTAAAAAACTACTGCGTAGAGAAGATAACGGCTTGTCATCATCTAAAAATAAAAGCCAATCAATCAACATCTGGTAAAGAGCAGAATCAGCTTCATCTTCATCAGTAACTCTATTTAAAAAAAATAAAATCGACTCAGCCAAGAGTCGCCGCTCCAGATTTGTATCCAACACACGAAAACGATGGTGTGAATCAGTTGCTATGACTGTTGTACTGCGACGACCTTTAATGTATTCCACGTTAACGATAGCAAACGGTTCAAGTGTACTGGCTAGTTTAGCTTTTTCTTTTTGTGCCCCGCGGCCGATAAATTCTATTTTTCCGTGACTGGCAGTTAAAGCCCTATAACGCCTATCAGCCTCGCGCCAAGGGTGCGAGGATAAAATAACTGCTTCAGTTTTTACCGATGACCAGGACATGAGAAATAATGATAGAGTTGTGGAGTAAAGAAATCCTGACTTAACGAAAAACTACTACACCTCCACCACTCAACTACTGCACTACTCAACTATTGAAATAATCTTCTAATATCAGCATGGCGGCTAAAGCATCTTCGGCAGCTGTCGCGCCTTCTTCTACCTGCAAACGCCGACTTTCTTTGGAAGTAAACTGTTCATCTATGGTTTCGAGAGGCAAGCTTAATTCACTTTTCAATTTTTCAATAAAATTAAGTGTAGCGGTTCTGTAATTGGAAATTTGATTAGCCTCTGTAGTAGTAGGTAAACCGACAATGATTTGTTGAATTCCCTCTTCCTCAACTACTCGCTTAATTTCTACAAGTCCAGCTTCACCTCCGGCAATAACAAATAAAGGAAAGGCAATTTTTGTCTCACTGTCACCCAGTGCTAAGCCGGTTTTCTTTGCTCCAAAATCTATTCCTAAAACTTGCATACTGTTCTACTCTTCTGTTGGCTCTAAAATTCTTTCAGCTTCTGGAATTGCCAAAAAGTATGGTCGCACAACTTCACCGTTTGTCATTACTGGAAAATCTAAGTCAACTACAAAAACACCGTCTCCGTCGTCGACATGTAAAATAGCAGCGTATTTATAACCCGGTGCCATTTCTTCGTTCAAGAAAACTTTTAAACCCTGATAAACACCTGGTTCCAAATATTCAGTAACACCAATTATTTCTGCTGGAGCCTCGGTAATAGTTTTATGAATAGTAATAAATCCAGGGGCCACTAACTCAGCATCAAAATCAACGAATTGCAGCTGGTTTTGGTCTTCGATCGTAATAGAACCGCCACCAACATCAACAGGATAATAACCAAGCTCTGGTGCGTCAGGTGAAGAAAATAAAAGTGCTCCAAACAGGCCCAAGGCCACGAGAAGAATTAATATCCAAATGTAATCATTTTTCATATTTTAAGACTTACTATAGAGTAATGTTTGGTTGTGGGGTTAATATTTCTGGGCCGTCTTCGGTTATCACAATCGTCACTTCAAAGTGTGCAGCGTATGACCCGTCAACTGTTTGAATGGTCCAGCCATCATCTGATGTTTCAATGTCATCAGAGCCATTAGTAATCATTGGCTCCAAAGCCAAACACATGCCTGGCTTCAATTCCATATCTCCAAACTTGGTTGAACGAAAATTAGGAATATGCGGCGACTCATGAACAGCATGTCCAACTCCATGACCAACTAAAGCTTTCACAATTCCAAATTTTTTCTGATCAACGCTGTCTTCAATAGCGGCGCTGATGTCACTAATCTTTTTTCCAACTAGAGCCGCCTCAACGCCAGAGTATAAAGCCTGACGGGTTGTTCGTAATAAAGCCAGTCTTTCCTTTGAGACTGAACCAACCGGCACAGTAACTGCCATGTCAGTACAAAGTCCATCGAACCAAAGACCAATGTCGAGTCCAACAATATCACCTTCTTTAAGAACCTCGACTCTATCTCCAACGCCATGAACAATTTCATGATTACGTGAAATGCATAATGTTGACGGAAAAGGTTTAGTGCCACCACCTTTGTAACCGCGAAACGATGGCTTACCACCACCTTCTTCGATAACTCGCGTGGCAATCTCATCCAGCTTCTTCATTGTAGTACCTGGACGAGCCGCATCCGCTGCTGCTTGCAAAGCACGCGAAAGCAAGGCGCCACCTTTACGCATCTTTTCAATCTCTTCTGTTGTCTTGATGAGGGCCATAATTAAATAGTTTGTTCAATCCGATGACTAATTTCTTCTATCTCCCCTAAACCGCTAATCCTTTTCAATAAGC
>JAHISC010000022.1 GCA_018818445.1 Patescibacteria group bacterium
AATAACATAAAGAAAGCTTGGTGGAAGTCGATGGTTTATGAGCGTGAAGATGTTGTAGGTCTTGATTCGAGCATCTTTATGAGTCCACGTATCTGGGAGGCTAGCGGCCATGTTGGTGGTTTTTCTGATCCGTTGACTGAATGCAGACAATGCCATACACGATCGCGAGTTGATCACTTACTCGAGGAGGCTGGTGTTTTCGCTGATGAAAAAATGAGTGAAGATGAAATCAGTCAACTCTTCGAAACGAACAAAGATAAAGTTACATGTCCAAAATGTGGAGCTCACGATTTTACGACTGTAAAAAAATTCAATCTTCTTGTTAAATCAAACCTGGGAAATTTCACAGGCAATTGGGATGAAGATCCGGTTTATTTGCGCGGCGAAACATGTCAGGGTATTTATGTTAATTTCAAAAACGTTCTTGACTCAATGCATTTGAGAATTCCTTTTGGTATTGCTCAAATTGGTAAAGCGTTTCGTAATGAGATTACGGCACGTCAGTTTATTTTTCGTACACGCGAGTTTGAACAAATGGAAATGCAATATTTTGTTCATCCTGATGATGAGATGAAGATTTACGATGAATGGAAAGAGCGTCGCATGCGGTTCTATCTTGATTTAGGGATTAAGAAAGAAAATTTACAGTGGTATAAGCATGAAAATTTAGTGTTTTATGCCAAGGAAGCCTACGATATTGAATACAATTTCCCGTTTGGTTGGAAAGAGCTCGAAGGAATTCATGCGCGTGGCGATTATGATTTAACGCAGCACAGTAAGCATTCTGGTCAAAAGTTGGAATACATTGATCAACAGAATAACGAAAAATTTATTCCACACATCGTAGAAACATCAGCCGGCGTTGGTCGGACCTTCCTCATGGTTCTCTCTGATGCTTATACTGAGGAAGAAGTTGATGGTGATACCAGAGTTGTCTTAAAACTTCATAAAGATCTAGCACCATTTAAAATTGCCATACTCCCACTTTCAAAAAAAGACGAGCTAATCGAACCTGCTAGAAAGATCTTTGATACTTTGAAGAAAAAGTATTACGTAGATTTCGATATTACCCAATCAATCGGAAAACGTTACCGACGGCAAGATGAAATAGGTACACCTTATTGCGTTACTGTTGATTTTGAAACGCTGGAAGACAATGCTGTTACTGTGCGTGATCGCGATACAATGAAGCAAGAAAGAATTCAAATTGAAGATTTAGAATCATACTTTGGAGGAAAACTATGATAAAAGCAAAACGACTCGCAAATGGTATGCGCTATCATTTAGTGCCGGTTTCAGGCACTGGGGCAGCGACGATTTTGGTTCTAGCTAAAGTCGGTTCTCGTTATGAACCACTCAAGGTTTGGGGTGGCTCACATTTTATTGAGCATCTCATGTTTAAAGGTACGACGCGTAGACCAAACACTATTGATATTTCTAAGACTATTGATCGCTACGGTGCTGAATTCAATGCCTTTACCAGTAAAGATCACACCGGTTACTACGTCAAAATTGCAGGAGATAAACTACCAGTGGCAGTTGATTTGTTGCATGACATGATTTTTCATTCCAAGTACGATCCCAAAGAGATTAACCGTGAGCGCGGTGTCATTATCGAAGAGATAAAGATGTATGAAGAAAATCCAATCATGCATGTTGAGGATATTTTGGAAGAAGCCATGTTCGATGGAAACTCACTAGGGCGAACAATCATCGGCACAGTGGAAACGATCAAAAAAATAAGACGATCAGATTTAATTGCTTACCGTGATGCTTATTATAAGCCTTCAGAAATGGTTGTTGCGATAGCAGGTAAGATTCCCAAAGGCATTGTAGGATTGTTGGAAAAATCATTTGGCAAAGTTAGAGCCGGTGAAGAACCAGAGCGTTATTTGCCTTTTGGCGAAACTCCACGTCAGTCTTTGCCACGTATTGCTCGCCAATATAAAGATCTCAAACAGATTCAGTTGGCATTTGGCTTCCCAGCACCACCTCGCGGTCACAAAGATATTCCTGCTTTGCAACTTTTAGCTTCAATCCTGGGCGGTAGTATGAGCTCAAGGTTGTTTATCGAAGTGAGAGAACGTCGCGGGTTGTGTTATATGTTACGATCCTCAATCGATTTATTTGATGATGTTGGAATGTTTATTGTACGCGCTGGATTGGATGCGCAGAGATTGGATGAAGCTGCACTAGTTATCGCGAATGAGCTCAAGAAAATAAAGAAACACGGTGTATCGGTGAGGGAACTTAGAGAAGCTAAAGATCATTTGGAAGGCGCTGCTAAATTAAAAATGGAGGATTCTTCCAGTCAAGCTGAATTTATTGCCAGTCAAGAACTATTCTTAAATAAAGTAGACAGCTTTGACTATAAGATTGCCAAAATTCGACAGGTGACAGCTAAAGATATCCTGCGGGTAGCAAATGAGACGCTAGATTTTGAAAAATGGTCTGTAGCTGCTATTGGTCCTTACAAAACAGACGAGGCTTTACGTAAACATCTTCCCAAGTTACACTCATAACGCACTATGAAATACATTGTTGCTAATTGGAAAATGAATTTAGGAGTTCGTGAAAGTATTGCTTTGGCGCGTAGTGTTTTGCGTAGTGTTCGAGGTCATGAGGAGACTCCAGAAATTATTCTTTGTCCATCAGCTACTTCACTAGCAGAAGTACATAAGGTGCTAGCGCGTAGCAAGGTTAAACTAGGTGCTCAAGATTGTGGCCCACAGAAATCAGGAGCCTATACTGGTGAAATTTCACCACTAATGCTCAAGGATGTTGGTTGCTCGCATGCTATTATTGGGCATTCGGAGCGTAGAGCACTTGGGGAGAGTGACGAAATAATCAATCGTAAATTGTTAGCTGCGTTAGAAAATGACTTGATGCCAATTTTGTGTGTTGGAGAGCCACTGGACATAAGGGAAAATGGTGGAGCTATAGAATATGTACAGCAGCAGATTGCAGCAGCGCTCGACGGTGTACGATTGTCTAGAAAACAGCGTTTATTTATTTCCTATGAGCCGATTTGGGCAATTGGGAGTGGCAAGTACGCGGAAGTTGCAGATGTGGTTGAAATGCATTCGGTGATTGAAAATGATGTTTTAAAGCGGTTGGATATCAATCGGGAACAGTTAATCATCCTATATGGTGGCTCAGTTTTGGAAGAGAATGTTTATTCTTTTTTGCGTGAAAAAATGATTGATGGTGTTTTGGTTGGCGGAGCTAGCCTAAAATTACGACAATTCAAAGGAATCATCGACGCTGGTCGAGAAGTATTAACTGCACAGTCTATTTAGTATGATTTTAAATATTTTTCTTATTGTATTCCTCGGGCTTGGTGTATTGACACTAGCTTTTATTTTATGGAAAAAAATTCCACAGCTTAGAATTCTAGATCCAGAATCTTTACCAGAAGAAAGAGCTAAGCGCCTAAAACATAATCTTATTCGCCAACGTGTTGAGCGAGCTGGTGGAAAACCGATTTCATCTATAAATAAACAAGTAGTTAAACCTATTGGTATAGGAATGCAGAATATTTTTCGTAAGTTGGCAGGAAAACTGACAGCAGTAGAGAGACGTTACCAAGAACGTCAAAAGCAAACGAGCACCGGTAAATATAAAAAAGAGGCTTTACATGATTTGGTGGAAGAAGGAAAGAAGCTCATGGAAGAAGAATTGTGGGACAGGGCTGAAAAAAAGTTTATTGATGTCATTGGCGTCGACCCAAAACACATCAATGCTTACGAACAGCTCGGTAGATTGTATTTAACAAAAAAAGATTTTCAGTCCGCTAAAGAAACATTTGAATTTTTAGCTAAGCTTTCCAAACAGGATCCAAGTGTGATTGCAAG
>JAHISC010000023.1 GCA_018818445.1 Patescibacteria group bacterium
TAGCACTTTTGGAATTGATTCGCCGACAAGTTGTTGCAGCCAGACAGATCACAGGAAAAAATGATATTATTATTGAGAAAATTAAGCGTTGATTATGAACGACTTAGCTGCAAAAATTGAGAGTATTCTATTTCTGTCTACTAGGCCAGTTTCATTTACTAAACTAGCTAAAATGCTTGAGGTGAAAGAAGGCGATATCAAAATTGCTGTCGAAGAACTTCAGGCACAGCGTAACGTTTCAGGTTCTGGTATTCATATAGTTGTAGCTGATGCGGCAGTGGAATTGGGAACTAATCCAGGCTTTGCAGATATTTTAGATAAGATGTCAAAAGAAGAAACTGAAGCTGAATTGACTCGTCCGCAACTGGAGACACTGACTATTATTGCTTATCGTGGCCCGATCACTAAACCAGAGATTGAACAGATTCGCGGAGTTAATTGTAGTATCATTTTGCGCAATCTTGCTGTGCGAGGATTTGTTGTTGAGCGCGAAGATAAGAAATTTTTTCAATCAGTTTACACTTTGTCTTCTGAAATGTTACGTCACCTTGGAGTTCATGAGGCTAAAGAATTACCAGACTACAATAAATTTCACGATGATAAGAAAATTGATTCTTTGCTTGAAGCCGTTTTCAATACCCCGGTTGATTTATGATCACTAAACTTTTAGGACAATTTGTAGTAGCTACCCTGGTCATGCAAATGTTGCCAAGCGATGTTTCTTT
Source organism: Patescibacteria group bacterium (assembly GCA_018818445.1). Taxonomy (GTDB): domain Bacteria; phylum Patescibacteriota; class Patescibacteriia; order UBA9934; family UBA9934; genus JAHISC01. The sequence goes on from JAHISC010000023.1 coordinate 726, forward strand.
TTTTGAATGGCAAACTGGTGTTGGTTCAGAGAATTATATACTTGCCTCAGAAATGATTTTTCCAACAGCCAAGGAACGTCCTGAAACACTTTATCCAGTAAAAAAAGTCATTGATTCATACGGAATTGTAACAACTGCTGAGAGCGCTTTAGTTATCGATCGTGATAGCGGTATGATGCTTTTAGGAAAAAGGCCAGATGATTTGCGTTCAATCGGCAGCGTAACAAAGTTGATGACAGCTATAGTTTTTTTGGATCAAAATCCTGATTTAACAGAGATGGTGGAATTAGATCCTGTTTTAGATCTAATTGAAGGTGGCAGAATTTATTTAGCTTTCTATGATCCAATCATGCTCGAAGATGTTTTTGGGGCGAGTATAGTTGGCTCGGACAATACTGCTACAGAATCATTAATGCGATTTTCTGGACTTTCATCCGAAGAATTTGTAGAGAAAATGAATCAGAAAGCGGCTGAACTCGGCATGGCTTCAACTTCCTTTATCGATCCAACCGGCATAAACAGCTACAATATGTCAACGGCAAGAGATCTGGTAAAACTTTTAGAAGCCAGTGAAGCCTATCCAGTTTTGCAAAAATACATGACAACTCAACGATTAGCAGTTCATCATGAAAGCGGAAGGGTAATAGAGATTGAAAATACCAACGGTGTTTTAGAAACTTTTTTAAACGATGGTGAATATCAAGTTACTGCGGGGAAGACCGGCTATTTGCCTCAGGCTGGTTATGTTTTGGCAACAGCTGTGAAGAGAGCAGAGAATGAAATTTATGTTGTAGTGCTTGGCTCTGAGTCAATAGCAGCTCGTGAAGATGAAGTTAAGGGATTGGCAGCCTGGGTTTTTAAAGTATTTCAATGGCCGTCGTAATTAGAGAGGAGATTATGATCGAAACGATTCAAATTTTTTTAACACAATTTCCACCATCATTGGCGACTGTTTTACTTGCAGCATTGCCTATAACGGAGCTTCGTTTAGCTATTCCGATTGCTATACATGAGTGGTTATTGAATCCATTTAGTGCACTTGGTTGGGCCTTGATTGGTAATTTTTTGCCGTTCTTTCCGCTCTATTACGGCTTAGGCGCTTTACGTAGATTGAGTGAGCGCTACACTCCCTGGTTCACCAGAGTGATTGATGCTTCTGTTGATAGGGCAGAGAATAGAGTAAAAGAAAAATACGCCCGCTATGGCGCTTTTGCTTTATTTCTTTTCACTGCTTTACCTTTACCACTTACGGGACTTTATACAGCAACTCTTGCCGCAGTGGCTTTAAAGGTGCCGGTTAAGTATGCCTTAATTGGAGTAACTAGCGGTATTTTGGTTGCTGGGATTATTGTAACGTTGCTGTCGGTTAATGTGGCAACATTTTTTTAAAGCCAAGCTAGGACACAGACAATGAATATTACTTGTATAATTAGGGAATAACTTAGGTTAACGTCATGCCAGCGTTTGATGAAATAGTCGTGAAAAAAGAAATGTAGTCTATAAAATACTCGTAAAAATCTAACCTTGGTAAGGTCGTACAAACCTGTTAAAAGATCAGGTAGAATACTACCAGCAACAGCGGCGGAGAAAACTTTAGTATGAGCCTCAGGGGAAATGTTGAGAATGATTAGAAGAAGAAAAATTGAAGTAATAGCATCGATTGTGCCGTAAGTGATAGGCATTTTTTTCTTTTTAAAAACACGTAATTGATCTGAGATCTTACCGTCGCCATGAGGGATTAGATCAAGCAAATAATGGGAGATAAAGCCAATTACAAAGCCGAGTAGGGGATTACCAACACTCAAGCCTATGACTGTGCCTACAGCAGTATGTGTTGCAATTGTCATACGGTGGCAGTATAACATGATCTTTATCACAATCGAAGAGCATGCAAAAGATGAGATACATAGGTAACACTCCTCGGTTTGGGAAAGAGCGTCTCAAACAGGGGTAAGATGACCTATGTATGGCATCTAAAACAGACTTTAACCTTCTTTTGAAACATAGCTTCCGCAAGGACTTCACGTCA
>JAHISC010000024.1 GCA_018818445.1 Patescibacteria group bacterium
ACACAGCAACATATGGAATACTACAACCATGAACGCCCTCAATGGGATCTAAAAAAGATGACCCCTGTCATGTACAGGAATCATCTTTTAACCGCCTCATAGGTGTTTTCTTTCGTGTCCACTAAACGGGGTACGGTTCATGCCTGAGGTTTTTTTATTTTAGCTCAAACAATGGGTCACAAAGATATTAAAACAACTATGATCTACGCTCATGCTGTGCCAGGGCATACGAAGCGGTCATTGGAGAGTAGTCCAACTAACGCAATATTTTAGCTTAAATTAGCTAATTCTTGCGCAAAACCCCTTGACAAAAGGTGGTTTTTGTGTTACATTTGTTCCTCACGTATACTGTGGGTAAGGAGGAAGAAAGAAAATGATCAGTCTCATTGTACTCTTGTTTGTTGGCGGTGCTCTTGCACAGGAGCCCGATTCTGGTGCTGAGTTCGACTTCGTTGTCAGCAGAGTACTGGAAGACCCGGCCATCTTCAACCTGACGATGGCTCGCGAGGATCTCGGTACGCTAGTAGCGCACCATTACCGTGGTCAGAAGCTCGAACAACACGTCTACCATGTGCCGGTTGATGATGAGACCGTACATGTGTACAGTTGCCTCATGCGCCTGAAGCGGGATCTGACAGCCAAGCGATGCAAGTCAGCTTCTGGTGAGCATGACGGCGATACGGCCTGCGTTGACTACAGCAGGTGCCACGACGGAGGACTTTTCATCCCCCGACCTCCACCAACGGCCAGCTCACTAGCGGAGTAGAATCCGCACAACTTATCGCCCACGAGCGAGGAAAAGTCGTATTCGACATCCTCACAGCTCGGGGCGATTTTTCTTTTGTAAAATCAAACTTAGTTTACTGTAAACTAAGTTTGATTTTATGATTTGGCTAAGGTTAGGTAAGTGCCTTCCCAAAGCTTAGCTTTGGGAAGCTTAGTTTAGGAAGCTAAGCTTTGGGAAGCTAAGCTTTGGATGCGATTGCATATTTTAAAGTTTAATTTAAGAAGCAGAGCTACAATAATTTCAAAACAGAGAAAAACTTTATTTTTATGTTATAATAGATTCATCTAAATTAGGGAGGTCATGACAAGAAAGGACAACACACCATCAGCGCGTAAATCATTTGCAGCGTATACAATGGTTATTGTTTTTTTGTTTGTTTTTATTACAATCGTAGTGTTTATTTTTTCAAACTCGCTGGCTTATCGACTGCATAGTCAGCGCATCACAGAAATAGTTTCATTATTAAGATCAAACTTAGTAAACAAGGAAGATAATTTAGAAAATTTTGAAAATTATTTAGACGCTCGCTCTCAGGAGGGATTTCGAGAAGTTGCAGAAGATATGTCATTATATACAGGTGTTTTAGGTACCTCGTTCATTGATTCTGAAGGTCGTCTTTTGTGGTCAGATGTCACAGTATTATCAGTAACAGATGAATTAGGTAACTCATCTTCAATATCGACAAAAGATTTAATTGGTAAAAATATCTTTCAAAAAGAAGTTGATCAAATTCAGAACAGCGGTATATTTGTAGTTTCGGATGAATATTCGTTTTTAAATGTTTTTAATGTAGAGAGAGTCACTAGGATTTATGTTTCTCAGATGGTTGCACCTGCTGGTAAAGTAATATTTGTTCAAGTTAGTTTCGATGACACACAGACAGTAGGGCAGTTTATTTTGTTAAGAAATTATTTTATTGTTTTCTTGTCTTTTTTAGTAGCTGCAATAATAATTTTTCTCTTTTTAATTTTTGGTAGGATAAATAAGAAAATTATTTCGCAATCTTTCAAACTTGAGAAATACTCCAAGCAGTTGAAGGAGTTAATGGGGATAAGCCAAGAAAAGCTTTTAGAAACACAGACTCGTTTGGCAGGAATAAGTAAATTTGCAAAAGATGGGATTGTTATAGTTGATGGCAAAGGTAAAATTTCCTATGCTAATAAAGCGATCCAGACAATGCTAAATTATAAACAAGAAGATCTAGTTGAAAAAAGATTAACAAAGTTTATTGACGCAGAAAACTTCAGGAAAGAACTTTCTTTCTTGGAATTTAGGAAGTTTCGTAAGTCCGGACGTGGTTCCTTGATTGGCAAAACATTAGAGATGCAGATAGAACGTAAGGATGGTACACGGTTTCCAGCAGAAGTTTCTATTTCGGGTATGGAAGTCTCTGAAAAAGAGTGGGAGGCTATTGCAATTGTTCGTGATATTTCTAGCCGCAAAGAGAAGGAAGCTGAGGTTATCCAAGAGAAAAATCGAGCCGAACAATATTTTGAGTTTGCTCCAGTAATAATGTTGGTGTTGGATAAAAAAGGAACAATTTTACAAATCAACGAAGCCGGAGCAAATATTCTTGAGTTAAAGAAAGAGGATATTTTGGGCAAGGATTGGTTTACAAATTTTATTCCAAAACGTTTAAGAGGTGAAATACGGAGCGTACACAAAGAAATTTTTGACATAATAGATTATAAATATAAAATTTTTGAGAATCCAATTATTACTGGGAGTGGTAAGGAACGGACCATTAGGTGGTCAAATTCGAAAATTTTGGATGAGGAAGGTAAGGTATTTGCCTCGCTCAGTGCTGGTCGTGATGTCACAGAGCTTAAAGAAATAGAGGAAAAATTAATAATTTCAGAGAATGAATATGCGGACTTGTATAATAATGCTCCAGTCATGTTTGCTTCTGTTGATTTTAAAACCGCGAAAATTGTTAGGATAAACGACACTTATTTAGAAAAAACCGGTTTCACTCGCGAAGAAATAATAGGTAAGAAAATTTTCTTCATTTATCATACTGAATCTCTGGATGACGCCAAGGCTATTTTTGATGAATTGCAAAAGAAAGGTGAGGTTCATAATGAGGAGCTGATTCTAAAGAAGAAAGACGGAGGAAAGATTTTTGTTCAGCTCAACGTTTCATCTGTTAAAGATAAAACAGGTAAGATTCTTAATTCGCGGAGTGTTTGGACCGACGTAACAGACGTAAAAGTAGCTCAAGAGGCAAAGTCAAAGATGGCCCGTTTACCTGAAGTTAATCCTTTTATGGTGTTGGAAGTTAGCTTGGATGGGAAAATTAATTATATGAATCCGGCGGCCCATGCTAAACAAAAAGAGGGTCTGAATATTTCTACATCAGATAACTATTTAAATAAAGAAATTTGGCTGCAAGTAAAAGGTGAATTAACAGCTGAATCAGAAGAAAAGCATATTATTGTTGGCGACTTTAATTTGGAAACTACTGTTACTCGGGATTGTGATAGAATAATCATTTTCATGAGAGACAGGACAGAACAGACTAAGGTAGAAGCTAAGGTAAGAGAACTTGATAAATTAAAATCACGATTCATTTCAGCTTTGACACACACTGCGCGTACACCGTTGACCGAAGTAAGATGGGCCATTGAATCCATTACATCTGGCGAATTTGGCGAGCTATCCGAGGCTCAACAAGCGATGCTGCAAAAGGCGCTCACTAGCGAGCAAGAGGTTCTTTCGATGATCGACAAGATGAATTATGCTTTGGACATAGAGCGTGACACTATGAGGCTAGATAGGGTACAAACTTCTCTCGACAGTCTGGTACGCTCTTGCTTTAAACAGTTTTCTAATGAATGTAAAGTACAAGGTCTGAATTGTATTGTCACCGGTCAGCCAAAAAAGTTGCAAGATATAAATATAGATCCAGAAAAAATTAGGATAGCCCTTGATGTATTGATGGAAAATGCTGTCCAGTACACCAAAACAGGTAAGATCGAGCTACAAATATCAACAACGAAGTCTTACATGGTAGTCAAACTTATCGATACCGGTATTGGTATCCCAGATGGTGAACAAGGAAATATCACTGATCGATTCTTCCGAGCATCGAATGCCCACTTGATGCATGCTAATGGTTTAGGCCTAGGCCTTTATTTAGCAAAATCTATCGTTGAAAAGCATGGCGGTAGCCTAGGCTTTAAGAGCAAAGAAGGCAAAGGCAGCGAGTTTTGGATAAAATTACCAATTTAATATGAGTATACGTTGGAAATTAGCAATGACTCTTATAGCTGCTGTGTTAGTTCCGGTTGCTTCTATCTTTTATTATTCAAGCATAGTAATAGAGGACAATATCATCGATCAAGTTACCGAGGATTTAAAATTTTCAGCTGAGATATATGAAGGATATGTCCTACTCTTTTTTGAGCATCAGCGTATTAGGGCTATTGATTGGTCGTCAGACATAAAAATTAAATCAATTACTGAAGCGATTGGTATGGCATTGGGCGACCCAGAGCAACAAACCGCCATTGAAGCACAGTCGATTATTCTATCCGATTATATTAGAGAAGAAAAACTATCACTTGATAGTTCGGTTTTAATGACAGAGATTTATAGTATTGACGGCATCTTGATTGCCACAACAAAAAAAGGAGTGAGTGGATGTTGCGAAAAAAGAGAAATTGATAAATTGCAAATAGAGTTTGCATTTAGCGATATTTTAAATTCTCAGTCAGGAACAGCAATTGTCAGTGAATTACTCGACAGCAGCTCTGGAATGCAAACTGGTATGCAGGTGTACCACGTCAGCTCTCCACTTTTCTCGTCCGAAACAGGGGAAATCGTAGGAGTTTTAGTAAATCATGTTTTAGCTGAAGAGTTAGACCGGGTTTTATCTGGGCAACTTCAGCTTGATCTGGGCGCTCGAACAGCGACTCTTGGAAGGCAAAATACACTCGAGGCCTATTTAGTTAATAGTGATGGAATTTTCGTAACGTCTTCGAGATTTATCGAGGGGGCTGTTCTGAATCAAGCGGCAAATACAAAAATTGTTAGAGCTTGTTTTGGTAGTGGAGAAGAAGTGAGTGGATTTTTTGATAATTACCGAGGTGCGCGAGTTCTAAGTATTTCAATGTGCCCACAGAATCAGTGGTGGATGTTAATCATTGAAATTGAAAAAGATGAGGTTCTTAGTAATCTATCTATTCTTAATAGAAGAATAACTATCTTCTCGATCATTATTGCTCTTCTTGCTCTCCTTTCATCTATGATCATTTCAGAGAGAGATATTAGGAGAATAAGAAGAAATATATTTGCGCTAAGTAAGATTGCGGTTGGAGAATTTGGTACAAGAATTAAAGTTACTGGAAAGGATGAGATTACCCAAACAGCGTACGGCATCAACGAAATGGCCGCTGTTATTGAAGAGAGTATTGAGAAAATCAAGAGATCAGAGGAAGAAAATAGATCGTTAGTAGAAAATTCTGTTGATTGTATTAAATTATTAGACAAAAGTGGCAAGGTGTTGCGAATGAATAAAGCTGGACTAATAGAACACGGATTAAAGTCTCAAAAAGATGCATTAAATTGGGACTTCTTTGCATCAATTTCCAAGGAACACAGAAAAATCGTTAAAGGAGCATTAGAGAAAGCAAATTCAGGGGAGATCTCCACTATCGAGGTGAAGCATACTATAAAAGGTTCAAATAGAGCTTGGTGTAGAGTTACCTTTGCTCCGATTATCGATTCTTACAATGCAGAGAATAAGATTCTAGTCGTTTCAAGTGATATAAGCCTTCGCAAAAAATCTGAGGAACAGGTAAACCAGCTCGGTGAACTAAAGGATGTTTTTATTAGAATAGTTTCACACCAGCTACGCACCCCTTTGAGCGCAGTTCGTTGGAATTTAGAATCATTAATAAAAGGTGACCTAGGAAAATTAAAAGATTCTCAAAAAGAATTTTTAAATGCCACATACGAAGCTGAAGTTAATGTTATTGATCGTCTTCAGGAGTTGCTCACTGCTCTAGATATCCAAGAGAGTAGAATTTTATTTAAAAAGACAGAGGTGTCGCTTGAAAGCCTTCTTGGGTCTGTGCAGATTAATTATGAGGGGGATATTAAGGTAAAGCGGATCAAATATTCAAATATATGGCCAAAAAAATCATTACCTCTAGTCAAAGTCGACATTGATAAAATAAGAAAAGTATTTGAGGTTCTAATTGATAACGCTATAACATATACGCCAGATAAAGGAAGTATTACTGCAGAGCTAAAACTCGAGAAAAAGAATGTTAAGTTTGAAATAATAGACTCCGGAGTCGGTATTCCAAAGGCAGAACAAAGAAGAATTTTTGAAAGATTCTACAGGGCAAGTAATGCCTCAAGGATGAAAACAGATGCTTCAGGAATAGGCCTTTCAATTGCGAAATACTACGTTGAGCAGCATGATGGAAAGATTGGTTTTGATAGTACCGAGGAGAAGGGAAGCACATTCTGGTTTACTATCCCGGTTGAGAAATAGTGTATGGATTTGACATCTTAGCCCTGCTTGTGCATATGTTTATACACAAAAAGTTGTAGTTTTTCTAAGAAAATGCTACGATTTTAACGTCATAAAAATTAATTAATTTTCGATATGGAAAAACGACTTACCAAGTCTCAACTCATGGCTGCCATGGCAGAAGCATGGGGAGTATCTAAGAAAGAAGCAGAAGAGCACTACATGGCGCTTGTTGACCTCCTTTACAAGGAGATTAAGCGCAGTGGTGAGGTTATGCTGCCTGGTCTAGGAAAGATGGCCAAGAAGCACCGAAATGCCCGAGTTGGCCGCAACCCAATGACTGGAGAACAGATTCAGATTCCTGCTAAGACAGTTCTCAAGTTCACTGTTAACAAGGCTGCTAAGGACTCTCTACTTTAGAAAACAGAGATATACACAAAAAACCCCTTGAATTCCAAGGGGTTTTTTAGTAGGTTACGAATGTATGCGAAAGGTTTTTTTGTTGATTATCAGTTTTTTTGTACTTGGGTTGATTTGCTTTGGAGCCTGGTCAGCCTATTTTCTGTTTGCTAGCGGTTCCGATGACGGTGTCTGGGTGGAGCCACCAACTATCGATGACGTAGTAGCGCAGCTGCTAAATGAAAGAGGAGCTAGGCTCGAAGAAGATACAGGTGACATTGAATTTGGCGATGATAAGGTGATTAATATTTTGGTTCTTGGACTAGACTCAAGAAAAGGCAATAACGAACCTCACTGCGACGCTATCCACATGTTTTCTTTGAACGTGGAAGACTGGACTATTGCTATTACCTCGGTTCCTAGGGGTACATACACGTACATTCCACCAGGAACTTACGAAGAGAACCAATATTACCTAGCCAATGCCTGCGCTTTTGCTGGCTTGGATTACGGCATAGCCCAAATTGAGCGCATCGTAGGAGTTAAAGCTGATTATGTAGTTACAGCTGGTTTTTCGCAGGTGATTGGAGTTTTGCGTTTCTTTGACATGCCTACAACTGAGTCGCTTCAATGGTTACGCCACCGTCAGAGCTATGCTATTGGAGATCCGCAGCGCAGTCACAATCAAGCAGTCTTCATGAAAGATCTGATAATTAATCATCTCGAAAAGTTCCGCAATGAATGGGGTGTGCCAATGCAATATTTGCTTTATAAAACCGTTGACACTGATATGGATTTCAAAGTCGCTAGAGCTTTACTGGATGGCTATCTTGAGGCAGAGATCGATAAGCGTCCAGATGATATTGTTTTGCAGATGAAGCCTTATTACGCCACCGTAGACTATCATTTTGATCCAGAAAATGCAGAAGAGCAGATTGCTGCCCTGGTTAACTTTGTTAGACCGTATCTTTCAGACCAAGACCTTTCAGATCGTTCGCTCGAGTCAATTCAGGCTGAGCTGGATAAATATTTAGAAGGTCGTTTGGCTTCAGACAATTCAGTTGAAGATATTATTGATAAACGTTTGTGGTTGCAGATCGAAGATCATGATCGGCGTGAATATTTTGACTACGAATTTCTTGTTCGTTCTTTAGAGGGCTTGGAAGATGCAGATTCTCTTGATTTAATTACAGATTATATTTTAGAGAAAACAACAATCGGTGAGGAGGAATCAGCTAATAAGGGCAGAGAGCTTTTGCAAAAGTATTTGTGATACAATAGGTCTGTATGATGATCATTAAGTCAGGAGGAGAACAGGTTC
>JAHISC010000025.1 GCA_018818445.1 Patescibacteria group bacterium
CGATAGTTGCCAAGATAGATTGAATGACCGCAATAATCAGTGCCCCAAAAACAACTGAACGCACAGTCATTATAATTCGACGAATAATATTTTCATCGAGCGTGTCTTTAAAAGGACTGAGCTCCAATAACAGTTTATGAATGCTGTCGCGATGTACCAAAAAATAATATAGAGCAATAAAGAAAATAAAAGTGTTAAAAATTAAACTAACACCTCCAGAAACTGCATCACCTAACCGATTGAATACCCATTCAGCCACTCCTTGACCCGCACCAACCAAATCAATAGCTAATATCTTCTCTTGAATAAGTTCAGGTAAAGAAAGAAAGAGTGGTTGCGAAGCAATATCTATACTCTGTAACCAGCTTACACCAGAAAGTGACCAATCTAGCACTTCCCCCGCCTGCTGCACTACCAATATGCTCAGCACAAAAATCGGCACTAAAACAACAGCAAAAACAATTAATAGAATGAGCAAAGCTGACAACCGCGGCAAATTATATTTTTTAATTATCTTCGCATGCAGCGGCGACAAAACTACACTGAAGATTGCGGCCGTGACCAAGGCTAAAATAAATGGCTGAAGCACTTGCCAATACAGATAAATCAAACCAACACATATAATTAGAAAAAACCATTGGGCTAAAGAGAAATGTTTTGAAACTGTCATAGTAATACCATTGTATCAGTTTTATTTCATTTTTCGAATACGCAAGGAGTTGAGTACAACAGAAACAGATGAAAAAGCCATGGCAATCGACGCAATAACTGGATTCAAAAGTCCTAAAGCTGCCAAAGGAATCGCCGCAACGTTGTAAAAAAATGCCCAAAAAAGATTTTGCTTAATAGCTCTGTCGGTAACGCGCGATAAATGAATCGCTTCTGGAATTTTTTCTGGTCCTCCACCAACCAAAACAATTTGTCCGGCCTCGATCGCCACATCAGTACCACTACCGATCGCAATTCCAAGATCAGCCTGAGTCAAAGCTGGAGCATCATTGATCCCGTCACCAACAAATGCAACCTGTTTACCTTGCTGCTGCCACTTTTTAACAATCTCTAATTTTTTACTAGGTAAAACATCAGCCTCAACCTGTTCGATGCCAACCTCCTCGGCAATTGCTCTAGCTGTTCGGCTATGATCACCTGTGATCATTAAAACTTCGAGGTTCAAAAGTTTCAAGGCAGCAACAGCTTCTCTAGCATGAGGCTTCAAAGTGTCAGCAATACCCAAAATACCCAGAATTTTTTTATCAAGTGCGATCATGGAAACGGTCATCCCCTTTTCTTGAAGCTCAATTACATCTTTCATGACGCTCTTGAGTTGCAAACCTTGTTCGCTTAAGAAAATTGCGTTACCAATAACCAATCGTTGACCGTTAAAAGTTCCTTCGATGCCCCTGCCTATATGAGAGATAAAGTTTGAAGTCTCAGCTGGTGAAATCCCGAGCTCTTTCACTTTACTCATCACAGCATAGGCAATTGGGTGCTCTGAGAACCGCTCCAATCCAACAGAAAGAGATAAAAGTGCATGCTCCAGGTCTTGATCATGTTTTGAAACTGTTGTTGCTAACTCGTGATCCATCTCAAAAAGAATAATTTTTTTGACGCTAGGTTTGCCTTCTGTAATGGTACCGGTTTTGTCCAGCATGACCACGTCTAAATTACGACCACGTTGCAAAGCCTCTCCGTTTTTAATCAAAATTCCTTGTCGTGCTCCCAAGCCAGTCCCAACTAGAATAGCAGTTGGTGTAGCTAAGCCTAAAGCACAAGGGCAAGCAATAACCAAAACGGCTACAGCTGGTAGAAAAGATATCTCAATATCGCCAGTCGCTAAAAACCAAAGTAAAAATGTTAGACCAGCTATCACGATTACCGTGGGTACAAAAATACTCGAAATACGATCTACTAATTTTTGTATTGGTGCCTTTTGCTGCTGAGCTTCTTCTACCAAACGCACTATCTGAGCCAAAACAGATTCAGTTGCTAAACTAGTGATCTCTGCAGTCAAAACTCCTTTCTGATTAATCGTACCGCCAAAAATCTGCACACCTGGCCATTTGGAAACTGGTATGCTCTCGCCAGTTAGCATTGATTCGTCGACAAATGATTTGCCTTCTGTCACCAAGCCATCTAGTGGCACCTTTTCACCGGGACGCACCAAAACAAAATCGCCGATACGCAACAATTCCACTGGAGTATCAACTATTGTTCCATCTTTTTTAACTCGATGTGCTATTTTTGCACCAAGTTCTAAAAGTTTTTTAATAGCTTCGCTGGCCTTACCTTTACTCTTAGCTTCAAAGTATCTACCAAGCAGAATAAAACCAGTAATCAGTGCTGCTGCATCAAAATAAACTGCTCCGCCTTCAAATGCCTGCCACCAACTGTAGAGCAAAGCAACGCCTGTGCCCATAGTGATCAAGGTATCCATGTTGGCTCGACCTCTTTTTAATTGTTTCCAGGTTGCCTTATGAAATTCCATGCCTGGACCCAAAACAATTATTGAAACTAAAATGCCCTGAATCCAAAGAGAAGCACCAACATTAAAAATCTCGCCTGGTACATCTAACTGCAGCATTCCCATTAACAAAACTATCAATCCAAAACTAAGTGAAAGCGCAGCTCTCCTAGCTTCTACTCCAGCGCTAGCAGCTCCATGCTCATGACTCCCATTATCCATATCACCATGCATTTCTTGCTTAGGAGGAGCTACAGTATAGCCAACTTCTTTAACAACCTGATGCAAGGCACTGATGTTTGTTAGATCATCATCGTATTCAACACTAGCTTGGGATAGCGCATAGTTAACATTAGCCTTATGAACACCAGGGGCTCCCGATAATCCATTTTCAATAGAAACCGCACAAGATGCACAGTGCATGTCATCGATATTGAATGTTGTCTTTCTCATATATATAAGTATAGCGTACAATCGCGGCTTGTGATAGCCAAATAAACACGGTAGAATATGTCCATGGAGGACTTTCTTTCATTCTATCCTTTAGTCTCAATCCTACTAGCTCTTGTTTGGCTACTTTTGTTTTTGCGCCAAGAGGAAGTACGAAAAGAGATGCTCATTTTGGGAGTCTTCTCACTCTTTATTTTGCCAACTACAATTCTTGTTTTATCAAGAGCAGAAGACGTAACCAACAGTCTAGCCAATTTCACCTTATTTGACTTACTGTTTGCTTTTACTGTAGCTGGTATTGCTGGCGCCGTCTACCATAATTTTTTCGGCAAACACTATCATCTACTCTCTGCTCCAAAAAGCAGAAAACAGTCGGCAGACGTCCAACTATATTTGCTGCGCATGTTCATCATTATTCTCCTTTTCGTTTGGGCTGTAGTCTTCCTTACTTATTTCTTTGCTATATCTACAGCGTTAGCTATGCTAATTACTGCTAGTTGTCTAGGTATCTACATTGTCGTGCACCGTAAAGATCTACTCCGTGATACTATTTGGAGTGGAGTATTAACAACCATCGTTGTCTTTATTGCTGGCACTCTTGTTTCCACAATCTCTGGCGCCACACTTGATGTCTCCTTGGTTGAGTCGTCAAAAATGATTGGCTCTGTACCACTAGATTTACTACTTTGGTCCCTAGCCTTAGGCCTAGCCGCAGGACCACTTTATGAATACACACGACACATTGAACTAAAATGATATGCTCGAATTTGAAAATGAAGAGGGCCAATTAGCGGTTGACGTAATTGAAACTCGCGATGCCATAATAATCCGCTCAGCTATTGCCGGCGTTAAACCAGAAAATTTAGATATCAATGTGACCAGCGACTTGGTTACTATTAGAGGTGAGCGTAAACACTATGAACTCCAGCACGAAGCAACTATACATTTTCAAGAATGTTTCTGGGGTACTTTTTCTCGCTCCATTGTCTTGCCACACCACGTCAATCCAGACGGAGCTGAAGCGCAAGTTAAAGACGGTGTTCTTACATTGACTATTCCTAAAACGCGTGGTGAGATGCATGTAGAAGTAAAACAAGAAAACTGATATGCCTTTTTTCAATCATTCCATTTTCGCTCATATTTCCAATAGCTACAACAGACACAAAAAATTACTGTTTTGGTCTCTTGGTAGCACTGTTGTTATTGTTGGTCTGCTAGCTGGTGGCATTTTTGCCTACACAAAGATTTATGAAGGCAGAATATACCCAAATGTAATGGTAGCTGGTATCAATCTTGGCGGCTTAACGCAAGAAGAAGCAACCGATGTCTTACAAAGCAAGTTTAATCATATACTCGATAGTGGCTTGACCCTTGTCTTGGATGGTGAAGAAAAAACAACAGACCTTCGTGCCTCTGGTTCGACTGATCCAGATTTAGTTTATAATTATATTGACTTTGATGTTCACAAAGCTGTTAACGATTCTTTGGCGGTTGGCAGAACTAACGGTAATATTCCAGCTGCACTTTGGACACTGGTCTCGCCTTATCACATTGAAACACAAATTACATTTTTAGAAACTGAAATAGCTCTCGATATTCATAATGCCTTCAGTGAAATGGAAGACCCTGGCGTTCCAACAGACTTCAAAATCGAGATTGGTCGCAATGAGACCACTATCGAAATAATAGAAGGAGCAACCGGACGAGAAATCGACACAGATGCAGCACTCAAAGATTTAGAAAAAGACATGGATGATCTAAAACTAGAAAAATTACAACTAGTTATTGCGGATAGCGAAGAAATAATTTCAGAAGAAGAAGCTCTTAGTTTGGAAAGCGAAATTCGTCAAATTATTGACGCTGCTCCCTACCGTTTAACCCACCTTTCTGATGCACAAAAAGAATTTGACTGGAAAATTGAAGATAAAGATATTGCCGATTGGCTAATTCCGGTACGTGAGAAAGACGGTTCAATTACTCTCGACTTAACCGGAAAAAAATTAAATGAATTTTTTGACAACATTCATGAAACGGTTGACGTAAAACCGCAAAATGCCAGATTTAATATTGAAGACAGTAAGGTAGTTGAGTTCGCCGGCAGCTTAAACGGTGAAATCCTTAACGAAGAAGCTACGCTAGCAGAATTGAAAAGCATTTTAGGCGACAGCGATATGTCTATTGCGATCACTGTCGATGTTGATGTGCCAGAAATAACCACTGGAAGCGTTAACAATTTTGGTATCACAGAAATCTTGGGAGTTGGTGTATCTGACTTCTCTGGTTCTCCATCTAACAGAATTGCCAACATCAAAAATGGTGCTTCCAAACTAAATGGTATTTTAGTAGCACCAGGTGAAACTATTTCTCTTATTGAAGAACTACGACCTTTTACTTACGAAAACGGATATTTACCTGAGCTGGTAATCAAAGGTGACGAAATCAAACCAGAAATTGGCGGCGGTCTTTGCCAAATTGGAACTACAACTTTTAGAGCCGTAATGAATTCCGGTCTTGAAGTTACTGAGAGACGAAACCATTCCCTGGTAGTTAGTTATTACGATGACATGACCAATGGTAAGCCAGGTACTGATGCTACTATTTACGAGCCAGCACCTGACTTTAAATTCACCAACAACTACGAAAACTACGTGCTGTTCATCACTGAAGTGGACATGACTGATCGACTACTATATTTCACTTTCTGGGGCACTAATGATGGTCGTAACGCTTATTACACACCACCAGTTGTTCTTTCTTGGACTGGTTATGGCGCGACTAAAACAACTGAAACCGATAGTCTGCCGCCAGGGGTCAAGCGCTGCCAATCACCTCACCCAGGAGCTAATACTACTTTTGACTACATCATTGAATACGCTGACGGAACTGAAAAAATAGAAACTTTTAATTCCACATACCGCAGTCTGCCAATGATTTGCTTGGTGGGTAAAGAAGAAGGCTCAGGAGATACCGAAGTACCCGCTGAAGTACCTAGTGAGCTGGAAGTTGGTGATGTGGTAGAATAAATTTTACTATGAAAAAATCTCTTAAGGCGGCAGCCGGTGCGATGTTTCTTATCGCTTGCGGTGATGCAGCTACCCCACCGTCAGAAGCACACAACATTACCGAGGCACAGCAAGAAATTATAGAGGCTGACCTCGATCGTCTGGAGGTACAATCTGAATTTGTCAAAAAACTACTAGATTATGCTGACCCATTACCCGACCTAACCTCAGGTAAAAAAATGGATGATAATGAACACGTTAAAGAATTAATTGATCAAAGCTTAGTTGACGGACAATGGTACTTGGAAAATGATCATTTCTTGATTGCTAATACTGGCGATATTAATCTCGAAGATATTAATGAGCTGGCCCCCGGCATCCAAACAAATTATGACATCACTGACAATTACGTGATAATTCTACAAGATCCAGCGGTCGGTGAATTTTCCGGATTAGACTCTGGTAAATACATGCACAGCTTTAGTCGTTTCTATTATCCGGTCGATAATCTATTGGTGACCAATGAGGCGCTGGTTGAAAACGACCCAATTGTTGGACAACTAATGAATGAATTCTATGGAATAGATACAGCAGATGATTTTTTGGATCCTTTGGATTATGCAGAAGGTAGTCTTGAAACTCTTCAATCTATTAGAGAGAGATTGGATGACGACACTTTGGAAGAAGATTGGGCCGAGCAGCTTGGAGACAAAGATTTTGATGAGGAACTGGAACGAGTTGTCCGTTATTACTACCAAAGAATTGCTGATTTTGAAGATAAGACTGAAGATGAAATATTTGAAGATAATCTTAAGTACGAGATTCAACATGTCCAAGAAAATATGGATTTTTACGCCGCACTTGGCGTAACGGATGATGAATACTTGGTTGCTCTTCGAGCCAGCAAAGATATGTTCGAGCCAGCAAACCCTGAAAGAGTTGAATTAATGCTCCGCCAAGTAACAGATATGTTTCCGGAATACAATTTTGAAATTCGGGAAGGTATGAAAGCGGAAGTTGATACTGAGCGAATTCAAGAGCCTTTTTTTGAAAGCCACGGAGAATCATCAAGGAAATAGGAAACAAAGAACAAGGCCCGGCCTCACCGAGGCCTGGAGCACGATATCGCCTGCGAACTCAGCGAGGAAAGCAAATCATCGCACGCGAAGACTCGATTTCGTCCCGCCTTCCCTGGCACGATATTAATTCTAACTTACGGCTCCGCGCTATTCACCATTTCGAAGGAACAAAGTGACTGAGAAATCTTAACGCTCAATTCGAAAGATCCCTCGTCACTATCGTTCGCTCGGGATGGTAATCAGCATGTACACAGGATAGTGTAAATAAAAGAACGCCCGCCTTACGGCGGACGCTCTTTTTTATGAAAGTGCGCCGTGTTGCTCTCTTATTACTGCAGCCAAGAAGATATATCTATGGTAGAGATCCAGCCGGAGCCGGAGCTTACAATGGATATATCCCCATGCTTGTCGTGGCTGCAGAAATAAGAGAGCAATCACGAACACGGTACTTTAGCACGCCTTTTAGAATCTGTCAACCCCTTACTCTATCACACAAATTATCAATGCGGGTGACGCGGCAATGGGGGGGCCCTGACGGCGCGGAGTTCAGCGAAAGCTGACGAGCACCGGTGGGGTGATTGCCGTGACAGGACCCGCCTGCCACATTACTCAATTACCTTATCAATTAAGCCGTATTTTCTACCCTCTTCAGCGCTCATAAATTTATCCCGCTCTGTGTCGTCTGTTACTTTGGCTAAATCCTTACCAGTATGCTTGGCTAAAATCTTATTTAAAGAGTCTTTCATCTGTAAAATTCGTTCTGCATGAATCTTAATATCTGTTGCTTGGCCTTGAACTCCACCCAAAACCTGATGGATCATAATTTCAGAGTTAGGCAAAGAAAATCTCTTACCTTTAGCCCCAGCTGTCAGCAAAACCGCGCCCATCGAAGCCGCCATACCCACGCAAATCGTGGAAACATCTGGTTTTATGTATTGCATGGTGTCATAAATTGCCAGTCCAGCAGTTACCGAGCCACCTGGTGAATTGATATAAAGTTTAATATCTTTTTCACTATCCTGACTGGCTAAAAAAAGCATTTGAGCAATGACGATGTTTGCTACATTGTCATCAATCGCGCTTCCTAAAAAAATAATTCTGTCTTTTAAAAGGCGAGAATAAATATCGTAGGCTCGTTCGCCATAGCTGGTCTTCTCAATCACAGTAGGAATGAGAATTTGTGCTTTTGGTTCGTTTTGATTTTCGTTTGTCATATTTTATTTTGAGGGATCTTCGCAAAATTAGATGAGATTTTGGCGCACGAAGAAAGCAGTGAGGAGCCGTACTTGGAATGTACGGTGACGAACTGCAGAGGCTCCATAAGCCGAAAGCTCGCTAATTTTGAGAAGATCTCTTAGCAGTCTAACATGGTGAGTGCTAAGAGGTCAAGCAAAAAATAGAAGCCGCTGTCAGAAACCCGAAGGTTCCCAACAGCGGCCACGACACGTCACTCGCGAACGACGTGTCACGTTAGACGAGTTCTACTCACCCTTGAGCTCGAGGAGCTTCTTCTGGCACCAGCCGAGGTAGTGGATGTTGGCCGCCGTGGACTCGGGGTCCATAGCACACACAGCCTCCAGCCAGCACAGCTGCTCGTCGGCGTCGAAACTCTCCAGCCAGGCCTTGACTCTGCCAGGAGCATCGAAGCTACCGATCTTGATCATGTAGTCCACAATGAAGCGCTGATCGTGCAGGTCGTACTCGATCAGCTTGCGATCGATGAGACCGGCACGCACCTTGCATTCGAGCAACGTACCTTCGGCTTCATCCAGGCTCTTGGCGCACTCGAGCGCGTAGAGGCTCCAGCCGAGCGAACCCTCGGCGTCGTAGGCGTCCTCGGCATCGCCGAAGCACGAGGAAGCGTGCTCGGCAGCCAGCGCTCTGGCCATGAGCGGCGCCGCCTGGTCCAGACACACCGACTTCATGACCTCGAAGAAGGCAGGCTTGTACTTGGGCCAGTCGGTGATGACAGACACCAGCATGAGCTGCATCTGCGGCGGCAGGTTGCGCTCGGCCGCGATCTTGGCCACATGCGCCTGACCGCCGTTCATGGCGCACTGCCTCGCTTTCTGGTAGTTAAGCAAGCTGGCATCAAACTTGGTATCGGACATCTATGTCACCCTCTTTACTTGGACTCTAAAAATTGAGCCAAGATATTATTCTAGCTCAAGATATACTACCTGTCAAGCCAATTGAGTAGCTCTACAGGCGATAAAGACCCGCAAATCCATCTCTCGCTCCCCTTCTCTGTCATCGGTAAAAACCATCTTTTGCCGCATTGATCAGCTCGCTGGCGTAATTCATTTTCAATAATATTTTCTTTTTCTGACATCGGTTCAGCTGGACCAAAAGCTTCACGCGCCATGGTTAATTTCCCGCTACACGTTGATGTTTCCCAGTCACCGCATGCTAAAGGCAAAATTTTACAATTATCCAAGAGGCCACAGTCCTTTAAAGCTTCTCCAAGAGCAGCAGCAAATCGCGCAATATGATCCTTGGGAAGCGCTAGCACAAAAGTCCGCACGCCAGCCCCCTTAGCTAAATCAGCAAGCAAAGTGGCCTGCATCCCTGTATTCATTGACTGCTCATCAAGTGACATCTCAAACTCTCCACCAAATCTTCTAATAAATTCTGATTTTAATTTTTGTGCATCCTTTTCTCCGGCCCACTCTCTATCTGCTACGCCGCCACTGAATAACAATCGAGCGTTAACTCCAAGCTTCTGAAAACGTAACATTGTCTGATGTGATGCTTCGTATTGCTCGTCGAGTTCGGTACGTTCGCCAAAAAAGACACAAACCGGCGCTGACTTTAAATGCTCAAGATCTTTTGTAAAATTATTGATGGTTTTTTGCCAAGGTTGAGTTAATTTTTCTACAACCTCAATCAAAGCCAAATATTCCTCGCCCCAAATTTTTAATAAATATTCTTTATACGGTTGAAGCGCTGTATCGAGGTTCATACAAAAAAGTAATAAAAAAAACCAAAAGTGATCAAACTAACGGCCTTACCTATCCATATTATTTTAACTCAACGTTTGCATGACTGGCCAACTGTCGCACATAATCTTCCAGCCGATCATACTTGGCTCGCAAAGCCACCAGTTCCAAATCCAATTTTTGATGCAAACCAATAAAACCATCCATGTGAGTCATGAGATCGCTTTTCATCTCAACCATTTCACCTTTCATCTCACTCATCTCAGCACGTAACTCACCTTTCATCTCACTCATCTCAGCACGTAACTCACCTTTTACCGAAGCTAAACCTTCATCAAGATCAGTTTTGCTGACCATGTTATCCTTAAGAAACCCAACCGTCTCCAAAATTTCATTTAAAATCTTCTCTTCCATACAATCTGATTATAGCACCTCCCCTCCTTTTTTCACAATCTGCCAAATCCCCTCTTTTTCCACCAACCTAGCCTCCGTAATCTTAAATCCCGCGGCACGTACATGCCCACCACCACCAAATTCCTCAGCCTGAGCTGCTACGTCGCGCGACTGCGAACGAAAACTTGCTTTCACTCCACCATCATCTGTTTCACGTAATACCAAAACTACATCAGTACCTTCTACCATGGCATTTAAAAAATTAGAAAGTGCTTTGGTCTCCATTTCATCTACTGCCAAATCTGCAATATCATTTTCTGTAATCGCAGTGGTCACTGCACTAAAACGTTCGTTCTGATGAAGACGTTCAAAAGCCAATCCCCAAAGTTTTAAAGTACTAAGACTTTTATTCATCATAGTCTCACGAACAATCTCTTGAATCTTCGCGCCATATCGTGCTAGTTCATGCGCAGCTTCCAAGCAAGCTGCCGTAGTATTGGATGTTGAAAAGGTGTTAGTGTCTGTGGTAATACCAGTTAAAATTGCTTGTGCAGCATGTTTATTCATTGGTAATTTAAGATCTTTAATAAAACGCCAGACAACATCGGCAGTGGACGCGGCATTGGGTTCAATAAAATTCAAAGTACCATAACCCGGATTAGAAATATGATGATCAAAAACAATAATTGGAATACTCGGTTTCAGCTTTGGTAAATAACCTTTAAAATACTCTCCATCTGAACAATCAAAAATAATTACTAAATCAATAGATGCTTGATCAAAAATTGACGGGTCTCGCTGAATGACTTCTGTGCCTGGAATAAACTCTAAAATTGAAAGCATTTCTTTTGGCGAAAAAACTTCAACATATTTACCCATCTCCTGCAGCACGTGAAACATACCCAAAGTTGAACCAATGGTATCGCCATCAATACGTTCATCAGTTAAAAGTAAAATATGCTCGGCTTGCGAGATAAGTTCCAATGCTTGTTTGTGTAAAATGTGTGGCATAGTTGGCGAGTCACTCTACGACGGATTGATAAAATGGTCAAGATGAGCTAGACTGCCTCCAAGAAATATGATCCTCCCCAAACTACAAAACAAGCTTTATAAAATCGTACTCAAACCTATACTCTTTAAGCTTGACCCAGAATTTATTCACGACCTTTTCATTAAGATCGGCGTTTTGCTAGGCTCTTGGTCACTAATGAGATGGAAAATAAAAATGCTGTATCAATTTAGAGATTCCTCTTTAGAACAAAATATTTTGGGAATTCATTTTACAAACCCTGTTGGCCTGGCAGCTGGCTTTGATAAAAACGCACAGCTAACCAAAATACTTCCTGACGTTGGCTTTGGATTCCAAGAAATCGGTTCAATCACTGGCCGCACTTGCCATGGTAATGCTAAACCTCGTCTGTGGCGTATTCCTAAATCGCGTGGTTTGATTGTTTACTATGGCTTAAAGAACAAAGGTTGCAAAGCATTAGCCAAACAGCTACAAGATAAAACTTTCAACTACCCCGTTGGTGTAAGTATTGCAAAAACTAATGACCAAAGAACAGTAACTGAGGAACAAGGTATCAAAGACTATGCCCATGCTTTTAAAACCATGAAAGATGTTGGTGACTTCTTTGTGATCAATACAAGTTGTCCTAATGCTTTTGGTGGTGAACCATTCTCTGATCCGTTGAAGTTAGAAAAATTATTAGAGAGACTCGATAAAATTGAAACCAACAAACCAATATTTTTAAAAATTGCGGTGGACACAACTAACAATGAACTTGATCAACTAATCGAGGTGGCTAAAAAGCATCGCGTGCATGGTTTTGTCGTGGCTAACCTGACCAAAAATTATCAATCTACACTTGTGCAGCAAGAGGAAGTCCCTAAGACAGCCAAAGGAGGCGTTAGTGGTAAACCAATGCAACAGCTATCCGATGATCTTATCGCCCACCTTTACCAAACTGTTGGTAATAAATTCGTTATCGTTGGCGTTGGTGGTATTTTCTCAGCCGAGGATGCTTACCGAAAAATCAAAAACGGCGCCAATCTAGTAGAACTGATCACTGGCATGATCTACGAAGGCCCTCAACTTATAGGCGAAATCAATCAAGGACTCACAAAACTCCTACAAAAGGACGGGTACAAAAATATCGCAGAAGCCGTTGGTGCGAACTTTCGTAAATAAGAACGTTGAGGTGTATTACGATACGCCATCACACTAAGGAGCAACATCTACCATCTACCTTCTACTTTTGCTATACTTATCCCGTTATGTATCTTACTCGACTTGAAACTCATGGATTTAAAACCTTTGCTAAAAAGACCGTGGTTGATTTCTGTGGCCCCAAAAAGTCTCTTCATGCTCTAACTGTTATTGTAGGGCCAAACGGCTCTGGAAAATCAAACCTAGCTGATGCTATTCGTTGGTGCCTCGGTGAGCAGTCCATGAAACAACTTCGTGGAAAAAAAACCGAGGATATTATTTTTTCTGGAGCTAAAGGAAAATCTCGTTCTGGTTTTGCAGAAGTCGCTCTAGTTTTTGATAACTCAGACAAATCAATGAAAGTTGATTACAGCGAAGTAACTATCACTCGCCGGCTTTATCGTGATGGCGAATCTGAATATTTATTGAATGGTAAACAAGCTCGTCTAGCTGATATTCAACTACTTTTGGCTGAAGCAGGCATTGGACAACGAAGTTATACGGTTATTGGCCAAGGCATGGTCGATCACGTCCTAATTGCATCTCCGGAGGAGCGAAAAGTTTTCTTCGATGACGCCACAGGTGTACGGGGTTTCCAAATAAAGCGTCACCAGACCATGCTGAAACTCAGGAAGTCAACTGAAAATCTAATTGAAATTGAGATGCTGCTCACCGAAATTGAGCCGCGATTACGTCTTTTAAAACGTCAAATAAAACGTTTAGAAAAACGTGAAATTATTGAGTCTGAATTACACGCTATCCAAGAAAAATATTTTGGCACGCTCTGGTGGAATTACCAAGACGACCTCCAAAAAGTTGGTTTACGCTTCCAAGAAATTGATACAAAAATTGAAGCTAAAAAGAACGAACTAAAAGCTGGCGATGAAAAACTGCTGGCTATGGAAAAAGCTGCGGCTAAAGGTAGCGTGGATGATTCAGGTACAAAACAAGCGCAACAAAAATACCGCGAAGCACAAAATGCCCTACGCCAAATTGAACAAGCTGACTTTGCTGCGGAAAGAGAGTTAGAAATGGCAAAAATTCGAGCTCAGTCAACTTGGGCGCCACTTCCACTATCTGAAATCATCAAAGAACTCGATGACATTATTCGCCTTGATGAATCAAATGGCATTATTAAATTGATAAAAATGGTTCAGCGCCTTCGTGAACGACTTATCAAACCAAACCCAGATGATTACACACCAGACGCCAAGCTAATTAAAGCTAAAGAGGCAACAAAAAAAGAAGTTACTGCAGCTCAGCAATATTTACGCGAAACGGAAAAAGCCTTAGATGATCTAAGTAAAAAAGAAAGTCGTCCAGATACAAGAGTCTTTGAGTTCCAAAGAGATTTACGCAAAATTCAAACTGAATTACATACTCTTGAACAGGAACAAAATACTATCAATATTGAAAAAGCAAGAGTTGAAACCAGAATCGAAGGTTTGGAGCAAGAAATGCAAGAAGAAATTGCCGAGCGACGAGAAGAAATAAAAAAACAAGCACCACAATCGCGTGACAGAAATACAGACGACAGTCGCGCTCAGATGTTGCGTCTTAAGCATCAACTAGAATTAATTGGTGGCATCGATGATGAAACTATTTCTGAATATAAAGAAACTGAGGAGCGCTTCAATTTCCTAAATGGTCAAACGACTGATTTGAAAGAAGCGATTTCAACAACAGAAAAAATTATTGATGAACTGGATGAGCGCATTCAAAAACAGTCAGAAAAAGCTTTCAAAACTATCAACGAAGAATTTAAAAAATACTTTAAAGTTCTTTTTGGTGGTGGAGATTGTTCGTTGATTAAGTTAAAGGAAGCTGACATTAGTGACTATGAGGATGTTAATGATAATAAAGTTACCATGGACCGAGCTATGTCCCGCCTAGCGGAAAGATCGGTCGGCGGGATCCCGCCAAATGAAATGACGGCGGGAGAAGAAATGGCCGAAGAAAAAAATGAAAAACTGGAAACTGAAGCTGAAGCAGCCTTACGCCGCTTTAAAAAACGCCGTGACATTGTGGCAGGAATCGACATTCAGGCCACTCCTCCTGGCAAAAAACTCAAAGCTTTGAATTTACTCTCTGGCGGCGAACGTGCTTTGACATCGATAGCACTTCTCTCTGCCATCATGGCCACCAACCCATCACCTTTTGTAGTATTGGATGAAGTTGATGCCGCACTAGACGAAGCTAACACTGTTCGTTTTGCCAATATTTTAAATGAACTTCGCCAGCTTACTCAATTCATTGTCATTACCCACAATCGCGCTACTATGGAACGGGCTGATCTCTTATACGGAGTCACTATGGGTGATGACGGAATGTCTAATTTACTCTCGGTTAATCTGACCGATATCGAGGAAACTGGAACAGCTAGACGTTAATTTATTTCTCCCACTTTTTAAGTGGAGTTAGATGGGGTCATTATTTTATGAAAGAGTTACCAAAAAACCCAGAAGGTTTCATGACTAAATTTGGTCGTGAGGCGAAAAAATTTGCTCATACTGCTGGTTTTGCTGCCGCTATTGGTAGTGCAAACGCGGCTTGCGAAGGGCCAGGGTGCCATCCTGATGAATCAACTGAAATAAACCGGCTTAAAGAAAGAGCTGAGGCAGAAGCTGAAGGCACAGAAACTAGACAAATATTTTTTGATTCCAACCCAGACTATCTCCGACATATTCCTGGCGGTGAGTTCACCAAACAAGAACGTGCTGAACGAACGGAGACAATGCCTAACGGCGAAAAAATCTTTCACGATATCGGCTTAGACTTTTACTACGTTGAAAAAGGCGACACTATTAGCGAGGTTCAGACATCCTTGGGTTTATACGACCAATATTCATACCTCAAAACTCAAAAAATAAAACTTCAATCATTCAACATACCGTCAAAAAAGTTTAGAGCAGGCATGTGGGTTCCAATTCCGCTCGAAAATGAATCACGTCATATTTCTGAAGAACAACTAGCTGAGTACGCTGGGCTTGGCATTAAAGAAATCCTCGAGGATAAAAAATACGGTGATGAAGTCAAGGATATTTTAGATATAGTC
>JAHISC010000026.1 GCA_018818445.1 Patescibacteria group bacterium
CCTGAGATCCTTAAAGGCAAAGAGATTGTCGCCCTGGATCTTGGATCACTAATTGCTGGCACTAAATTCCGTGGTGAGTTTGAAGAGCGTCTTAAGGCAGTTATTCGCGAAATTGAGGAGTCAGATGGAAGAGTCATTCTTTTTATCGACGAATTGCATACATTGGTCGGTGCTGGTAAAGGCGATGAGTCCCCAATGGATGCCTCAAATATGTTAAAGCCAGCTCTGGCTCGCGGCGAACTTCGAGTTATTGGCGCCACCACGATTAAGGAGTACCAAAAATACGTAGAAAAAGATGCTGCCCTAGAACGCCGTTTTCAACCTATCATGATCGAGGAACCAACTGTCAACGACACTATTGCAATTTTACGTGGGATTAAAGAGAAATATGAAATCCATCACGGAGTTCGTATCAGCGATGCCGCAATTGTGGCAGCTGCTGAACTTTCTCATCGTTATATTACAGAACGTCATTTGCCAGATAAAGCTATTGATCTTATTGATGAATCAGCGGCTGCCTTACGTATGCAAATTGATTCCATGCCAGAAGGTCTAGACCGCCTCAAACGTGAGGAGATGCGTTTTGAAATTGAAAAACAGTCACTGCTTAAAGAAGACGATAAAGAGTCAAAAAAGCGCCTAAAGGAAATTGAAAAAGCTATAGCTGATTTGAAAGAACAATCAGGTGATTTAGAATTACGTTGGAAAAATGAAAAAGGAATTATCCAGCAAATTCGCGACTTGAAAAATACAATCGATAAACTTACCAGCGAGTCTGAATACGAGGAACGAAAAGGAGACCTGCAAAAAGTTGCTGAAATTCGCTACAGCTTAATTCCACAAAAACGAGACGAGCTACAAAACACTCAGGAGGAATTGAAAAAATTTCAAGCTGAAAGAGGTCTTCTCAAAGAAATGATCTCTGACGAAGAAATAGCGGCGGTCGTTTCTCGTTGGACTCATATTCCCGTTTCAAAAATGTTGGAAAGTGAAATGGCAAAACTAGCCAAGATGGAAAACAACCTATCTGCCCGTGTTGTTGGACAAGAAGAAGCGATTACATCGGTTAGTAACGCTCTACGTCGCTCTCGCGCTGGTATTTCCGAGGAACGTCGTCCAATTGGCTCCTTTATCTTCCTTGGGCCGACTGGTGTAGGAAAAACAGAACTAGCTAGAGCTTTGGCTGAGTTTATGTTCAATGACGAAGATGCTCTGATTCGTGTTGATATGTCCGAGTACATGGAAAAACACGCGGTTAGCAAGATGATCGGTGCGCCTCCAGGATATATTGGCTACGACGAAGCTGGACAGCTCACAGAAAAAGTTCGCCGCCACCCCTACTCTGTTATTCTATTTGATGAAATAGAAAAAGCACATCCTGATGTATTTAATATCTTATTGCAAATTCTTGACGACGGTCATGTTACTGATGCTAAGGGGCGCAAGATCAACTTTAAAAACACTGTAATCATCATGACCTCCAATCTTGGCTCTGATGTTTTACTAAATTCCGAACGCCAAGGAAGTATTGGTTTTGCTAATGATCAAAAAGCTACTTCTGCGTCAGAAGCAAAGAAACGTGTTTTAGAACTCTTGAAAGAAAACTTTAAACCAGAATTTCTTAACCGTATCGATGAAGTTATCTTCTTCCATACTCTTAGTGAAGAAAATATTGCTGAGATTGTTCGATTACAACTAGAAATTGTTTCACGTCGATTAGATGAGCAAAGAAGCATTACTTTAAACGTAACTGAAAGAGCCAAGAAAGTATTAGGTAAAAAAGGTTTTGATCCTCAGTACGGCGCTCGACCGCTTAAGAGAATTATTCAAAATGAAATTCTCGATCCATTAGCAATGAGAATTGTTGTTGGTGAAATCCCAAATGAGTCGTCTGTTACAATTGATGGTGTGCGAGATGCAATCAAAATCAAGGTTAGAGCCCCAGAGCTTGCCAGCTAAATTTATAGTGAGCTTAAAACAAAACACCCTGCCGAAGCAACCTCACTCCTCGTTGGGGTGTTTTGTTGCGACAGGGTCGACGTAGAGTAGATGACGAAAGCTTTCTGAGTCCTTGAAAGCCTGGCCAAAACCATTAATGACTAGACGACGTACTGCTTCGTTGACAAGCATCAGTGTTTCCACACCGACCTTCTCTCCAAACCAGCCACGCCTTGTGCGAAGTGGTGTGAGTAATTGATCCATCTCAGTCAAATCGCTAATAGTGCGTCTGACAACGCCTACACAGCTACCGGACTGAAAGGTAACAGTTACTCGCCAATGTTCCTCCCCGACCTCTTCCCCGTATACGATAATAAAGGAGGAGCGGTCACCCGAGATTACATGCGCAAACATAGCGCTGTCTCTCATGCCCCACCTCCTATTTAAGGGACCTAAAATTTAACCACACAACTGTGGCTAAGTCAAGGTATCATTATTTGGACTTTTCTTCGGTTTTGAAAACTTTAGCAAGCACCAGCGTGATGATAACAACAAACAAGGTGACAATTAACGCATAAATAAATTTCGCGGCTAAGCCACTTTCTTCAGCTGGAAAAAACTGGTCGATCAAAGCTTTAATGGCATCATTCCAAGCCAAGGCTGCCACTACACCAAATCCGGCCAATAAGTATCCGATAACTTTGGTTTTAAGAGTTTCGCCAACTGCTTTTGTTCCGTCTTTAATTTTACTCACTGGTTTCATATAACATCCTTTGATTTAATTTTCTTTTGACTCACAGCTAAATATATAATCTCTAAAATTCCCAAAGTATTAAAAACAATCAGGACTACGAACCAAACTTTTTCTTTTAGTTGAGCAGCACGCCAGAGTGCTAAGCCTTTCCAGACCAAACTCCAAATCAACAGAAACGGTAAAAATTGATAAAACCGATAAAAAGAGTCGCCAAGAAAGTTTTGCAAATCAGTATAATAAAATAATTCTTGTAGCATACTTATCGATTATCGCCATCACCATGAAGCTGATCGCGATCCAGACGTGAATAAAGTTTAGCAAGGTTTTTCTCAGCAACCTCATCGAGTGAAATTTTGAGCTCTGTGGCCAACTGAGCTACGTACCAAAGTACGTCCCCTACTTCCTGAATAATCGCCTCACGGCGCTCATCAGTTAGAACCCCACCATCGTCACGAAACATCTTTTTTACTTTTCCAGCTACTTCACCGGCTTCGTCATTCAAGCCCAATGTTGGATAAACTACATTGTTATCAAGATCGGGATACACGGCCGTCTTTCTTGATTTTTCTTGATATTCGTTAAAGTTCATACTTAACTATTATACGGTAAAATTTGAGATTCATCAAAACTTGAAAGATTTCGAGATTTTGCTAGAATTGTGGCGGAACAATCTTGGGCCCTTAGCTTCCTCCTTCGCCCTTCGACTAAACTCAAGGCTACGGCGGACAGGCAGTTGGCACGATCGCCAACTTCGCTGGGCCTACAAATAACATGGGCCCTTAGCTCAGTTGGCTAGAGCGCTTGCATGGCATGCAAGAGGTCACGAGTTCGAATCTCGTAGGGTCCACCATTCTTCGCGCAGCGAAGAATGCCCTCCGTAGCTTTAGCGAAGAATGGGCAGTTAATACACTAGTTTTTGCTACTATTAACGGCTGCGCTACGAATGGCACAGCCATTAAAATAATTAAAATGCATTGCGTTTATATAATCCAAAGCATCAAGTATCCTAAACGATTTTATACAGGCTTTACTGAAAATATTGATGGCAGATTAGATGATCATAATAGTGGAAAATCACCTCATACCTGTAAATTTAAACCTTGGAAATTGATTTATTTCTGCGTATTTGAAAACAAAAAGAAGGCATTGGATTTTGAAAAATATTTAAAAACAG
>JAHISC010000027.1 GCA_018818445.1 Patescibacteria group bacterium
AATAGCACTAATGAAGTATTGAGCTTGTTCCGGCAGTGTCCATTCAACGGAATTAAAGGAAGACGGATTACTTATCTGCCCAATTATACTAGTGGAACCAGTCCAGAGATTCTGCACTCTGATCTCAATGAAATCGAGCGGTTGATTGCCAGAGAACTCAACAGCTATGAGATACGGGTTACCATCTTTTTCAATTTCCTGGTTATTGAATGGATTAGTTATAGCTAATCCTGATCCGCTGCTCGCCTCCGTAACCTTTATTTGGATTGAATCACGTCCTTGGTTGTCAATGTCATCGTAGGCGACTACAGAGAGCGTGTGCGTGCCCTCAGTGACCCAACTAGGTAAGACAACCATCGTTCCGGCTCGGTCATAAGAGAGATCTATAAAACTGTCGTCAATTCGATATTCAATTTTACTAATTCCGCGTGGGGCATTCGCATTAATCTGGACCATGAATTCGCGGCCGACCTCACTATTTCTGCCCGGCGCTTGTATTGAAATG
Organism: Patescibacteria group bacterium; assembly: GCA_018818445.1. Taxonomy (GTDB): domain Bacteria; phylum Patescibacteriota; class Patescibacteriia; order UBA9934; family UBA9934; genus JAHISC01. The sequence continues at coordinate 506 of JAHISC010000027.1, forward strand.
CTTGGGAAGTTTGCTGGGACATGAAGATCATCATTTTCAGTCGGGATCTCGCAGGTTTCCATCGGTGCTTCACCTTCATCAAGTTCAGCATTGGCGCGTACCAAGTATTCTTGAATAGCTGTTTCCCATGCGCGGTAATAAGGGTCATTACTTTCGCCGCTTAGAGCCTGGGCTGGTTTATTTTTATTGATGTAGTGCAAAATTGAATGATACTGTCCGCAGATTTTTTCTTCTCGGAATCTCTCTGGCGTGTATTCTGTCGCCAACTTACCAGAGGCAGTATCAATGACAACTTTTTCGCTTGGCACCTGCCCATCCATAACAGGAACGCCAACCTGAGGGATTGAAGGAGCTGCAAAACCTTCCACCGCTGTTCCTGCTAAGGCATTACGCATAAATTCATTCCAAACCGGTGCTGCCACAGTCGAGCCACCAGAGCCGCGGTTCATTTCTGCGCCATTTGTGTTACCACTCCAAACTCCAGCTACCAAAGATGGGGTGTAGCCAATTGTCCAAGCATCGTTGTAGTCATTAGTCGTTCCGGTTTTAGTTGCCACTGGTCGCCCAGGAAGTGTTAGTAGTGAGCCTGTACCAAAAGCGTAGGCTCGTGAGGCGTCATCGGACAAAACATTGGTAATCATCCTGGCGACATTAACATCAATTACTTGCTCGCCTTCGTTTTCTTCCCATTCTCTTAGAGTATCGCCCTTACTATCCTCAACTTGTAAAATTGCAACTGGTTCATGGTACTTGCCTTCATCGGCAAAAACAGCATAAGCGCCCACATGATCGAGAAGTTTAACTTCAGCACCACCCAACACAATCGCTAGCCCGAAGTTGCCTCTATCTTCGAAGGTTGTGTAGCCTAGTCGTTCTGCATAATCGATCGCATAATCAACTCCAACTAGATAGAGCATTTTTACAGCCGCAATATTGAGTGACCCCTGGAGAGCTTTACGAATAGTTACAGGGCCATGCTCCTTGAGATTGTAGTTGCGCGGATGATAAGCACCAGTTGCAGTTGCAAAGGTTGTTTCTACGTCCCAAAGGATCGTATTAGGAGTAAAACCTCTTTCAAAAGCAGCAGAATAAACAATTGGCTTAAAGCTTGAGCCTGGCTGTAAAGGGCGTAAAGTCACGTTGACTTGCCCATCGATATCATCGTTGAAATAATCGGCTGACCCGACCATGGCCAAGATCTGACCGTTGTTAGGGTCCATTGCAACTAATCCTGAGTTATTAAAGCCATAGCCTTCTGATCGTGCTTCGATGTTATTAGTAATGGCTTCTTCAGCCATTTTTTGTTTATCAAAATCAATCGTTGTTGTGACCTTTAGACCACCTTGTTCAACTATCACTTGGCCGTACTCTTCTTCTAGTTGCTCCTTAACCCAGAGCACAAAGTGTGGGGCTTCGATACCGGACAGATTTAAGGCGACCGTAGTATCTTCTGCTAGAGCAGCATCAGCTTCTTCGCGAGTGATGTGCTCAAATTCAACTAGACTTTCAATAATCCAATCACGTCGTTGCTTTAAGCGATCCGGGTTGTTCAAGAACATTGATGGCGCTTGTGGCAAAGCAGCTAAAGTAGCACCTTCTGCAATACTAACTTCTTCGATTGGTTTATCGAAATAGGCCTGAGATGCTGATTCAATACCGTAATTAGTTGAGCCGTAAGGGATCTCATTTAAATAGAGCTGCAATATTTCGTCTTTGGTATATCGGCGTTCAAGGGCAAAAGATAAAACTATTTCCTTAATTTTTCTAGTGTAAGTTTGCTCCGTAGTTAGAATAGCGTTCTTGACTAACTGTTGTGTGATAGTCGAAGCTCCTTGGCCGGTAGGATCGAGCGTTGTTACATTAACAAAAATAGCTCGCATTATTCCTTTGTAATCAATACCACCGTGCTCATAGAATTTTCTGTCTTCCGCAACAATAGTTGACCATCGGACGTACTCAGGAATTTGGTCGAGGGTGACCAAGGTTCTTTTTTCATCTCCTGAAATCTCGTAGAGTAGATGCTCACCAGTGCGATCATAGATCTTGGTCGATTGCTCAACTTCGCGAAGCGTTAAAACACCTGGGTCAGGCAAGTCTCGTGATAGCCAAGCAAACATTCCTAAGAATATGATGGCGCCAAACAAAAATAGGGCAACGCAGGCCAAGATTATATTCTTAATCAGTGACTGGCGATCCCATTTTTTTAGAAAACTCCGGCTAACATCTTTAATTTTTTGCCAAGAGGGAAAATTTCTATTGTGGTGCTTTTTTGAGGCCCATGAATGTTGTGGTCGCATTGGTGTCATAGAGATATTTGAATAACGAGATCATAGCGGAAAAAATGAAAAAAGGCAAGAAAAACCTCACAAATTAAAGGGCGAAAATTAGCCAAAAAAGCCTTAAAATCGTTGACAAAACAGGCAAATTATGCTAGTATTTAAGCATTCCCGATTTAGCGGGATGTTTTTTATTCCCTAATTTTGGAGGGGATTACTATGAACAAAAAAAATAAAGGATGGAAGCGATTTTTGAAAAAGTCGCCTCTCGAATTTGCAGTAATTGGTCTTATGCTAGCTGTCTTAGCTTATGGTGTGCTTCCTGGTGAAGCTTATGCCGATGAGACAAACAGCTTGTCTTATATGGAAGAGACAATTCAGTTACAAATTCAGGCCATCCAAAACAAAACAATCAATTACGGCGTATTGCCAACTGCTGAAATACGTTCACCGGAGAAGACAATGTCTAGCATCCCGGTGACTGCGTACAACTCTGTCCCATGGCAGACTGACGCAACCCCATGTATTGGAGCGCAGGGTACGGACATTTGTGCCTACCTAGAGGCTGGAAGCAATACCTGTGCGGCTAACTTCGTTCCACTTGGGACTGTTCTCGAAGTGGAAGGTCTTGGAACCTGTGTGGTTCGTGACCGTATGAATGCACGATACTTTTACCGCGTCGACTGGTACATGGGTATGGACGTCGCGTCAGCTAAAAGTTTCGGAGTTCAGTATAAAGAAATCGGAGTTTATCCATCATAAAAAAGTACCCCCAACGGGGTACTTTTTTGTTGTGCTCGCTTGAATGGAGGGCATTGATTGCCGCTTCTTGCTATGGTAGTATTCAAACATAATTTAACTAATTTATTTATGAAAAAGATACTACTTTTTGCAGTAAGTTTAGCACTTGTTGGTGCTGGCTGCCTTGGTGGCGGTAATAAAACCGTCGAAGGTGACTGGGTTTTGGCCTTTGACCTGCCAAAGGAGTGGGTGATGGTCGCGCCTTATTCACTCGACAGTCCAATTGATTTGGAAAAGCAGATCGAGCGTACAGACTCTGAAGTCTGGTTGCAGAGCACGCCAAAGCTTATTTACCAATCGAGTGGGTTCAAACCAAATGATGAGACAATCGCTGAGGCTGGACTCGATTGGGATGAAGATGTCGTGACTCAAGAGTATAGCCAGATCGTAGTAACTTATTTGGATTCGCGTCGGTTGATTCCAGAAGGAGCCGAAGATTTAGGTAACGGATTTTACAAATTCAAACTCTGTGAAGATGATGAAGATTGTCGCATTGGCGGAGCTTATAATTATGAATATTATTTAGTGACTCAGGATGCGAAATTTAAGTTTCAGGTTAGTGGAGAGGTTAATAAAGTAGAAGATATAATCTTCTCAGCCGAGGAAACAACAGTCCCAGAGGTTGATTACGGTTTTTCGGAATAAGGGTTTAAAAACAAAAAAAATCGGACATTTGTCCGGTTTTTTGTTTGGAGGCCGCGGCCGGAATCCCGCCAGAGAGCGGGATGTCCTGCATTCGCTCGGCCATAGCAAAGTTTACTTTGCCATAGCGCTCGCTCATTTGGTCATCGGACCTTATATGCGCCGGTCCTCATCCGGCCAACGAAAAAAGATCAAGCTATCGCTTCATCTTTTTTGGAGGCCGCGGCCGGAATCGGACCGGCGCAATAGAGGTTTTGCAGACCCCCGCGTTACCACTTCGCCACGCGGCCTAAATAACGCAAGCGAATATTAACAAAAACAAGGGCATTTTGCAACCCTTGATTTATTTTTTTCTTTTTAAAACCACTGCAGTACAAATTCTTCATTCGGCATGTCGTGACACGGATTTTCCAGACTAAATTTTCGACTAACAATTAATTATGTTGCTGAAAAATCTGTGTCACAAATCATGCCTCAATCATAATTTAGTACTGCAGTGGTTTTATATCCGGCTCTCTTGCAAAATACGGATGATTTGATCGAGAGGCAGGGAAGCTAAATTCTTTGGCACGGTTTCACCAACAGCATTCATCACATCAGTATGCATAGCATCCACAATTTCGTTCTTCAATGCTTCTGGTGCACAGAGAATTATCTCCTCATAGCCTTTTTTTAGATAAGACTTCAATAAATCACTCAGCTCTTGGTAGAGTTCAACTCGAATATGCTTTTTTTGCTCATCGAGATCTGGTGGGGCCGCGTTTGGTACGCCGCTAGCTCGAGCCTCTGGTTTCTCGGTCTCCATCTCAATCACGCGAAGTTCTTCAACCTCACGCTCAAAAGCAGTGTAAATTTTTGCTAATTCATTGTTAGTGACAACAATCAGCGTTTTTTTAGGGTACCCAAGATAATGTTCAGAAATAATCATACAACTCTATTATATGCTATAATGCCTGATATGTCAGGAGGAAAACTGAGAATGAAGGTTGAAGGCTCTATTCGCGAAATAGTTTTCGGGACAGAGGACAGTTTAGTTTCAACACTCGGAGCTATTACAGGAATCGCTGCAGGCACTGGGGATACTTTTGTAGTTATCTTATCTGGCATTGTACTCATCTTTGTAGAATCGGTTTCCATGTCTGCTGGGAGTTACTTGTCCAGTAAGTCGGCTCATGAGGTCTTTAAGTCTAGACTGCGGCAAGAGTCTTCACGAATTTTGCAAGAAAGAGTTAGTGACGACGAATCGGTTGAGGAGATGCTAAAACGGAAAAAATTTAGCAAGGAAGAAATACGGGTATTTTTTAATGCCTTAAGCAAAGAAAGAAAACTTTGGATGAAAGAAATCATGCGTCAAGAATATAAGTTTGCTCCAGGCGTTTCGGTTTCGCCAATTTGGTCTGGCGCAGTTATGGGTATTTGTTACTTAAGCGCTGGTATTTTTCCATTGCTTCCATATTTTTTCTTGCCAGTAGAACAAGCGATCCTGCCATCCGTAATTTTAACCGGCGTTTTACTCTTTATTCTTGGCTTAGTTAAAGCAGGAGTTGCTAACGTTGGTTGGCTGCGTAGTTCATTGGAAATGATGGGTGTATCATTAGCAGCAGCTGGCCTCGGATTTTTGATCGGACGAATTATTTCTTTAGTCTTTGATTTGAACATCATTTAGTCCTATGTTTTTGCATCGTTTAGGAAAAGTAAAAGCTCCAGAATTTCCCAAAGGTCTTAAATGGCTAAACGGGAATGCTAGAACCATGAAGCAACTTTTAGGTAAAGTTGTTTTGGTTGATTTTTGGACATATTCTTGTATAAATTGTCAGCACACCCTACCGCACTTAGTTGATTGGCATAAAAAATATGCGAAGTACGGTTTGGTTATTGTAGGCGTACATACACCAGAATTTGCTTTTGAAAAAGATGAAGAGAATGTTAAGAAAGCAATCAAAGATAGCAATGTTTCTTATCTAGTTGTGCTCGATAATGATTATAAAATTTGGAATGCCTACACTAATCGCTGGTGGCCAAGAAAATTCTTGATCGATAGTCATGGCGACATAGTCTACGACCACATTGGTGAGGGCGGTTATGCTGAGACTGAGTCAGCAATTCAAAAAGCACTTACAGAAATTGGTGCTAAAAATTTACCACCTATCGAGCCTGATGTTTCTGTGGGAGGTGGAATTTGCTATCGAACCACTCCAGAAACTTACCTTGGTTTTATGCGCGGGCGTTTTGCTAATGCTGAAGGGTTTATACCTAATGCTGAGCAAGTTTACAGTGATGCATCCGAGCATCAGGAGGATATTGTTTACCTGCACGGTCATTGGAAGATTGCCAGTGAGTTCGTGGAACACACCAAAAAATTACCTTCAGCCAATGAATATCTGGCATTGAAGTACAGTTCCTTTTCCGTAAATTTAGTGATGGGGCTTTCCGCTAAGAAAACTGGAGTGATTGAAATTGAACTAGACGGCCGTCCGCTGCCAGAAGACATGGCAGGTCGTGATGTAAAAATTGGCATTGATGGTAAAGCCATGGTTAACATTAAAGAGCACCGGATGTATCGCTTGATTGAGGCGGATACATATCACCGGGGTACTTTAAAAATCAAAACTGCGGCTGACAATGTTCGTTTTTACGCATTTACTTTCGGAGGCTGCAAGGACATGTAAAATAAAAAGTCAGGTTCTTTAATTAGGATCTGATTTTTATTTTTGGTGATTTTTTGGTAGGCTAGGGTGGCGTAA
>JAHISC010000028.1 GCA_018818445.1 Patescibacteria group bacterium
AACATTTGGATTCTTTAATAGCTCCTCGATTTCTTCCTTGGTGAATCTTTGGTTACTCATACAAGACATGATTATTGAGTTATTTTACCAGACATCAAAAAGTGGACACTTTCGTGTCCACTTTTTGGGGTACGGTTCACTAGGAGCCACTTTTTTGTTTGACTTTAATCCTAATCTCTTCTACATTGCCACAACGAGCCAAGGAGATACAATTGCTCGCCCTCGCCCTTTTCCTAATCCAGTTCGCCCTCGCCCAAGAGATCATCGTAATCAAGATCAACTGCGACACTGTTGCGTCGTACCAAGATCTTGCTGCGTCTCAGTACATCTACGCTTACAACCAACTCGTCATCGCCCAAAGCCTCTCTGAACTTGCCGGCCAAATGGAAACCAGCACGCGCTCTACTCAAGCCCTTCTTAGCAAACGGGAACAACGCCGTCTCCGTATCGCCCTAGATAGCAAGGAGCGCAGCCAGCTCGCCATGGCAACCGCTGCTAGATACCTTTTTCAAGAAGGACAAGCGAATCTAGAGCAAGCCGAGATCTGGGATCAACAACCAGATCGAGTCGATGCCAAGCTGGCCGCTGAGCTTTCCGTGCACTGCCGTGACAACTTGAAAGCAAGAAGAGAAATGCTTCAAGACGTCGCCGAGTTCGTTGACAACGAGAGCATTCGCTACTCAACCTTCGACGATGAACTGACCGCCTACCTAGAGACACGTAAACGACGTCGTCTCCCGAAGCGCCACGGTGAAAACTGAGGCGCTTCTTTGATAAATAAATTCCTGCTATACTACGCCTATGATCGAATCAAACGCTGAGCCAGAATTGGATGAAAATCGCGTTATTGCTGGGGAATCCCCAGAAGAAGAACGTAGATTTGAAGCCAGTTTACGGCCAAAAATATTAGAAGAATTTATCGGTCAGGAGGGTTTGAAAGCAAACCTTTCTATTTTTATTGAAGCTGCAAAAAAACGTGGTGAGTCACTCGACCATGTTCTGCTCTACGGCAATCCAGGACTTGGCAAAACTACTTTGGCTCACATTATTGCCAATGAGATGGGAGCAAAAATTCGCATTACCAGCGGGCCAGCTCTGGAGAGAGTTGGTGACCTGGCAGCAATATTATCAAACTTAAAAACAGGTGATATTTTGTTTATCGACGAAATTCATCGCCTAAATAAATCAATTGAAGAAGTGCTTTATCCAGCCATGGAAGACTATGCGCTCGATTTGGTGGTTGGCAAAGGACCGTCAGCTAGAACTCTAAGGTTGGGATTAGATAAATTTACAATCATTGGAGCTACGACACGACTCTCACTGCTTTCGTCTCCACTACGAGATAGGTTTGGCGCTACTTATCAGTTTGATTTTTACGAAGATTCAGAGCTAGCGCAAATAGTTAACCGTAGTGCGGGAATTTTGTCTGTTAATATTGATAACGAAACAAGCAAAACAATTGCTGCACGCTGCCGCAAAACACCACGTATTGCAAACCGTCTATTAAAACGTGTTCGTGATTTTGCTGAAGTAAAAAATGAAGGAATCATAACTCTTGAATCAACTCATGAAGCCCTAAGAATGCTGGCAGTCGACCAATTAGGCATGGATGCAGCTGATAGAAAGATTTTGCGCACTTTGATTGAGATGTTTGCTGGCGGACCAGTCGGACTTTCTACTCTGGCAGCAGCAACGCAAGAAGAAATGTCTACAATCGAGGAAATCTATGAACCATTTTTGTTACAACTTGGTTTTCTGGAACGTACCCCTCGCGGCCGCCTAGCCACCCGCCGCGCTTGGGAGCACTTAGAGATTCCATTTGATAATCAATAAAAAAACCGTGATGCAAATTTTGCACGAAGCATGATTTGTATCACGGTCTTTTTTATTACTCCCACTTTTGAGAAAGATCGATTCCAGTATAAAAATGTTTTAAAATCTGTTCCCAGGTTTGACCCTGATTGGCCATGCACAAAGCACCGGAAGCTGAGAGCCCAACACCGTGTCCCCAAAGTGTCTTCCCTGCGTCACATGGCACCGAAACAGACACTAACCATGGGTGCGAACCATTCCATACATCTCCAAAATCACGCGTGCGCCCATCGGAACGTGAGAAATATGGCGTGATAGCCAGCTCCCCAGCATAGGTTACAACTGTACCTGTAGTTTCCTGAGCAGCTTGCGTAATTTTTGGCGCCCGTGCCTCTTGGCCATAGCCGTTGTAAACCTGATCCCAAGAGTAGCAACTAATATGGAAAAATTCTCGTTTATATTTGCTGGCATGGGTGTAGTGATAGAAAGCATAAGTTCGTGCTGCTGTAATCAACGCCTTCTGATACTCAATTGGAGAAATATTGGAAGTCTCAGCCAATCCGCGTAAATAATATTCCAGGCCTAATTCATTAATAACCCAAGCTCGATCTTTATAATCGTTATAACGGAATTCTAAGTTGCCACGGAATTCATTGTCAGCATACTTGGAGCTTCTAGTTAGTCGACGATCGAAATTGGCAATCTTCATTCTTGCATGTCCAACGCTCGGCTCAAAGCGTAAACCTATACTAGAGCTCTTCAGACCTGTACCAGTGTCATAATAATAAATCCCATTGGCGTAATAAGCCGTGACTTGATCGCCCAGAGCCAACTCGGCCAACACAATTCCGTTGATGTCCTTCAAAGTAAAAGCGCTTTCATCCGAAGTAATTACAATCTTGTTGTCAGTTTCCTCGTCAACAATAAGAATTCCAATACGCATGATTGGTTGCTCAATTCCCCCCTCTAATTGCTCCGTATCTGGAGCGGTGACGCTAGGGGAATCAATAATTAAGCCTGTACCACCAGTAACGGTTACTGGAATCTCTACAAATGCATCAGGAACATCGACACCGTTGGCTTGCAACTGAAATCTAGCTGTGTGAGTTCCATTGATTGCAGGAGCACGCATTGCAAAAGAAGCTATAGCCATTTCGCCAGGCAAAACCACTGAATCCTGATAAACGAGTTTACTGCCAGACCAAGAAGGGTGAGTGAAATCAGCCGTATTGGAAGCAATAGAAACATCAGGGCGAACAACAGAAAAATTATTCCAGGTAACTGTTCCAGTATTTTTAAATCCCGCAGTGAAAAGGATTGGTGAACCTGCTTTGGCAGTCACTTGATTGGCACTCTTTACTATTAACTCAGCTCCATAACCATTGTTAGCAGAAACAGTTGGTTGTGTTGGTGTAGCTACTGCCTGCTCTTGAACATTTATCTTTAAAGTAAATTGGCCGTTTCCCACCCAAGCTCTATCTTCCGCAGCCAAATGAAAAATCTCTTCGTAGTAACCTGGTGTTTGCGGCGCATGAAGTTCAAAAGTAACATGAGCCACTTCCCCGGGTTTAACTGTAGCCTCTCGAATCCGTGCCGGGTGATCTCCCCAAAGCCAAGTAGCAGGGTCGAATACTGATTTGCGATACTTTGGTCCATGCGTATAAACTGATAAAAACCCAGAACCGTCGTTGTACCAAGTAGCTGAACCAGTATTTAGAAAATCGACGGTAACTGCTGTACGTGCACCAGGTTCCATGGTTAGATTGCCGCCTCCAGTAATGGTCGTTACTGAGCTTTCATAAGAACCGGCAGCTAAAACTTGTGAAAATGAAAAAGCGAGTACCAAAGCAGCAAAAAAAGCTCCAAATAGTAGCCGCCACGCGGTTTCTCGCGAAAGTAAGAGAGGTTTCATGTAACTTGCTAGATTATATTTCCTGTGTCCGCTATTATATCACAGTACTGTTCACTATAAAATTGGTACACT
>JAHISC010000029.1 GCA_018818445.1 Patescibacteria group bacterium
AAGCACAACGGTAAAACAACTGTTGTTAATAAAGAAATTTCAGGAGTCCGAAGGGCAGCTCAGAACATTGAGACCCACGTTCCTTTGAGCGTACAAAAGAAAGGAATCTTCTGTCGCGTCTTTGGAATCTTCTGTAAGAATCCGGGTGAGGTAGAAGATACCAAACCAGGAACACCTGGAGGAGGTTCATAAGATTCAAAACCAGGCTCACCAGGAAAAATACCGAATACGAAATAGATAAGAAAAGTTAAAATGATAAACCCCGCTCTCCTCCAAGAGCGGGGTTTAGATTTGTACGTTGTCACCGTCGCTCGTCCAGGAGCACGCTGATACCTGCGACGACGGCGCGCTCGCGCTCAGTAAAAATAGGATCGTTGACGACGGTTCCCTCGAACTTCTTGAACATGATCAAGTCGATCGAGCCAGGAACCCACTCTGGGTCACTCAGCTTCTCCAAGAAGAGGGATGCGAACTTGCCGATGAACACCTCGGCCGCCACCTGGTGCTGCTCTTCCGAGAAGCACTTGGGGTGTTCGACGACCGTCTGGTAGACAGCCGGGTCTCTCGACTCCAGCTGCTCACGGGCGGTGGCGCGTTCTGACGCGCACTCATCGTCCTTGCAGCCGGCGGCCGCCAGGATGATTACAAAAAACATAAACTTCGTCATAGTGCCCTCCAGAGCACGGGGTTGACGCTATAATATACTATAAAAATCGGTAAATGTCAAGTTTAAGGGCCTAAATCTTGCCAAGAATCAGTTTTTATCTTATCGTGCAGTTATTATGAAAATTGTTTTAATCCACGGCTATAAAGCTAATTCCACCAGTCACTTCTACCCATGGCTGCGTGATGAATTACGTCGTTTGGGTCATGATGTTGTTTTGCCAGATCTACCAGACCCTGAAAGCCCAGATCCTGAAGTCTGGACTAAGACTTTGGTGGAAGAAGTGGGACCAATTGATGACGAAACCATTGTTGTTGGCCATTCGGTTGGTGCAGCTGCAGCTCTACGCTTCTTGGAAGCTGCTGAGGCTTATTCCACGCCCAAGGCTTGTTTATTAATTTCACCACCTTGGATGATTCGTAGTGATGACTTGCGCGGCTTCTTTTTGAGCGAACTTGATTTTGATGTGCTCATGTGGAAGGCTTCACGTTTTGTGATAATTCATTCCAAAGACGACGATAAGATTCCATTTGACCACGCCGAGAAGTATGCTGCAGTTTTGCATGCTAAATTGATTGAACGAAACAATGGCGAAGGTCATTTTCTTGGAGAAAAGTACCCTATAATTTTGGAGACTTTGAAGGATATAATCGAAGAAAAGATTGAGTTTGCTCCAGGCGCTGTTATTGAAGATGAATATTCCGAGATCGAATAATCGTTTACCATATGTTCACCGGTATTGTCCAAGGTAATTTCACCATCGTATCAGTTGAAGACAAAGAACAGCTGAGGACTTTTGTGGTTGAGCTAAGTAAACAGTTAGCAGAAGGCTTGGAGATTGGTTCTAGCGTTGCGATTGATGGCGTTTGCCATACTGTTGTTGCTATCGATGGTTTTAAGGTTACTTTTGATGCCATGGCCGAGACACTGATGAAGACCAACATTCGAGATTTAAAAGTTGGTGACACTGTGAATATTGAGCGTTCTGCAAAGATGGGGGATGAAATTGGCGGGCATATTATGAGTGGTCATGTTTCAACGACTGGCATAATTTTAACTGTTCATAATTTTGAAAACAATCATGTAATTGCTATTCAAGTGCCACCACAGTTTGCTAAGTATATTTTCAATAAGGGTTTTGTTGGTGTTGATGGCTGCAGCTTAACCGTGACTGACTATGACCGTGAAAACAGTATTTTTTGTGTTTATCTGATTCCGGAAACACTGCGAGTAACAGGCTTTGCGAAAAAGGTGGCTGGTGATAGAGTAAATATTGAACTAGATGCACAGACACAAACTATTGTTGAGAGCGTCATCAATTTTATAAAAGATTCTAAAGAAGATGCAATATGGGAAAAAATATCGGATTGGTTCTAGGTTCTTTTCACAAGGATTTAGTGACAGAAATGTTGGAGGAAGCGCGGGTTGTAGCAAAGGAAGTTGGTTTAAATATTGTGGAGGAAGTTTGGGTACCAGGATCAGTGGAGACGCCATTGGCTTTGAAACGTTTGCTTTTACGCGATGATATTGATTGTGCAGCTGCTTTGGGAATTATTGAACGTGGTGAGACTAAGCATGGTTTAGTGATGGGGCAATCACTCATGCATTTTATAATGGAGTTGCAGTTAGCAACGATGAAGCCAATTGGCTTGGGAGTACTGGGTCCGGAAATTTTACCAAGTCAAATTGCGCCGCGAGTAAAATCGTACGCCCGTAAGGCCATTGTCGCCGCCGCGGCAATG
>JAHISC010000030.1 GCA_018818445.1 Patescibacteria group bacterium
CACCTAAATAAAAACCTGGTTACACAGAAAAATCAAATCATCCAAGAAGAGGTGGCTGATATTGTTGCAGAGGCTATGCGTCAAACTGTAACACACGGTTCAGCTACTTCACTAAACAGCGTCCCGGTAGCCGTAGCTGGTAAAACAGGAACGGCTCAATGGTCTAGCAGCGAGGCAAATCACTCCTGGTTCACTGGATTTGCGCCATATGAAAATCCAGAAATCGTTATCACTGTTCTAGTAGAAGAGGGTGGAGATGCTAGCTTAGCTGTGCCAATAGCCAGAGATATCCTGAACTGGTGGTTTTCAATTCCAGAAAAAACAGCAGATTTTGTTGACAATTCAGCCAACTGAGTTATTATTTACATCGTATGAACAATGCCAATTATATTTCAGAAGAGGGGTTACAAAAGATCAAAGAAGAGCTCGAGTACAGAAAAACCGTGCTCAGAAAGCAGATCTCAGGAGAAATCGCCGTAGCCAAGGAACAAGGTGACTTATCTGAGAATTTTGAATATCAAGATGCAAAAGAACGTCAAGGTACAAATGAAGTTCGCATCAGCCAACTTGAACAGGAGATATTTAATTCAGTCGTAGTTGAGACAAAATCCGGTGAAACTGATGTCTCACTTGGAGCTAGTTTTAAAGTTGAACTAGAAGATGGTACTACGAAAACCTTTGAAATCGTAGGTTCCACCGAGGCAGATCCAATGCAAGGAAAAATTAGTAACGAATCACCAATCGGCAATGCTTTTTTGGGAAAGCAAGTTGGTGACGTTGTTGAGGTTAAAGTTCCGTCTGGTGACAAGCACTATAAAATTCTCTCAATTGAATAATTATGATCCCAGAAGAGGTAGCCCGCCGCGAACGTCTTAACGCTTTGCGTCACGCAGATATCAATCCATACCCAGCAGAATCAAAACGCACACACATGATTGCTGATGTGCTTTTGCATTTTAGTGAACTGGAAAAAACTGACGAGAAGCTTGTTGTTTGTGGTCGAGTACGGTCTCTTCGTAAACATGGCGGTCTAACTTTCCTAACGATCGAGGATGAGAGTGGCAAGATGCAAGTAGCAATTAAAAGAGATGTTGTTGGAACAGAAAACTATTTATTTTTCCATAATCATATTGATATCGGAGATTTTCTGGAAATTAATGGTTCGGTTTTTGTAACACAACGTGGAGAACAATCACTCAACACTGAACGCTGGACACTGCTTGCTAAAACAATTTTACCTCTACCAGAAAAATGGCATGGTTTAACTGACACAGAAAAACGGTACCGCTATCGTTATTTGGACTTGCTCTCCAACCCATTAGTAGTTAATCGGGCAAGAATCCGTTCACAAATTGTAAGATCAATGCGCTCTTTCTTGGAGAGTGAGGGATTTTTAGAAGTAGAAACCCCAATTTTGCAACCAATTGCCGGTGGAGCGAGCGCTAGACCGTTTGTAACACATCACAACACTTTGCATCATGATTTCTATTTACGAATTGCTCCGGAGTTATACTTGAAACGTTTGATTGTAGGTGGTTTTGAAAAAATTTACGAATTTGCTCGTTGTTTTCGTAACGAGGGTATTAGTCCACAGCATAATCCAGAGTTTACCCAGATTGAACTTTATTGGGCATACGCCACAATTGAAGATTTAATGGAACACCTGGAAAGAATGTTACAAAAAATTGTTGAAGAAGTGTTACCAAGCAATTCTGTTGAACTAGACAATAAAACAATTACTTTCAACTTTCCAATCCCAAGATTCAGCTTTCATGATTTAATCGAAACTGAAACCGGAATCGACCTCAATCAAATAAAAGATGAGGAGGCTTTACGAAAGACAATGAAAGATAAAAATATTGATGTCGAAGATATTGTTGGCTACGCTGAATTAGTTGACCATTTGTGGAAATTAGAAGCGCGACCAAAAGTAATCCAACCGACTTTTGTTATTGACTATCCAGCTTCGATGAAACCTCTTGCTAAACGCAGAGAAGATGATCATTACAGCGCCAGTGCTCAGTTAGTCATTGACGGTATGGAGGTCTGGAATGCTTTCAATGAGCAAAATGACCCAATTGAACAGGAAGAAATATTTGAAGAGCAAGAGAGCCTTAGAGAGCGGGGAAGTGAAGACGCTCAACAAATTGATCATGATTTCCTGAAAGCACTAAAACACGGAATGCCACCAACTGCTGGTTATGGCATTGGAATTGATCGCCTTGTAGCGATTTTAACTGGAGCTAACAATCTTAAGGAAGTAATTTTATTTCCAACCCTAAAACCAATCCCGTATGAAGAAGATAGTGATGACGTTCGGGACGTTTGATGGCATTCATCCTGGACACGAAAGCTTATTAAAGCAAGCTAAAAGCCTGGGAGACGAACTAGTTGTCGCACTAGCACAAGATACAACTGTTCAACGCCTTAAAGCTGACCTACCGCAATACAAATTTCGTGAAAGACAAATGATGCTTGAGGACTCTGGATTAGTTGACTTAGTCATACCGGCTGACAAAAAACTTGGATCATACAAAAGCGTTAAACGTATCAAACCAGAAACCATTGCATTGGGGTATGATCAAACAGAGCTAAGAAAAGACCTAGAACAATGGATCAAAGAAAATAAAGAGCCAATTCAATTAGTTACCTTATCAGCCTTTAAGCCAGAACAATTCAAAACATCCTTACTAAAATAATATGATTGATTTAAAACTTTTAAGAGAACAGCCGAACGATATTAGAGAAGCTGCGAAAGCAAAAAATATCGAACTCAATATTGATCATATTTTAGAATTGGATAAAAAAGTCAAAACTCTACAATCTGAACTAGAAAGTATTGCTGCGCAAAAAAATGACGCTTCAAAACAAATCGCTTCAGCAGAAGCTGATGAACGGCAGAAGCTAATTGATGACATGCGCGTCATTGATCGCAAAGCTGACGAAATTAAAGCCGAGTTTACACCGCTCAAGGATGAACTTGATGAACTTCTTTACAAAATCCCAAACCCAGCCATGCCTGACGTCAAAGTGGCGGCCAGTGAAGATGAAAACGAAATTGTTAAAACTGTAGGCAAAAAAACTAAGTTTAACTTTGAATTAAAAGATCACCTTACACTTGGTGAAAATCTGGGAATTATCGATATGGAAAGTGCAGCCACAGCCAGTGGCGCTAGATTTACATATCTCAAAGGTGACGGCGCACTCTTACAATTTGCACTGATGCAATACGCGCTTAGTGTAGCCCAAAAAAATAGCTTTACTCCAGTTATTGTTCCGCATCTTGTTAGTCCAAAATCAATGCGCGCCATGGGTTACCTGGAACATGGCGGTCATGATGAAATTTACTTTTTACCTAAAGATAATTTGTACTTGGTTGGAACTTCAGAGCAATCTATTGGACCAATGCACATGGACAAAACTTTTGACGAAAAAGAATTGCCTCTTAGGTATATTGGTTATTCACCGTGCTATAGAAGGGAAGCGGGCTCGTATGGTAAAGACACAAAAGGAATTTTACGAGTCCATCAGTTTGATAAATTAGAAATGTTTTCTTTTTCACACCCAGACACCTCTAATGATGAGCATGATCTTATTCTGAGTATTGAAGAAGAATTGATGCAAGGCTTAAAAATTCCGTATCAAGTTGTAAAAATGGTAACCGGCGACTTGGGTCTTCCAGCGGCGCGCAAATACGATATCGAGGCATGGATGCCGGCTCAAGATGCTTACCGCGAAACTCACTCATGCAGTACAACTACTGACTTCCAAGCTAGACGTCTAAATACACGTTTCAAAGATAAAAATGGTGACCTACGTTTTGTTCATACTCTTAACGGAACTGCCTTTGCTATTGGCAGAACAATAATTGCTATCCTGGAAAACTATCAGCAAGAAGATGGTAGCGTTTTGGTTCCTGAAGTTTTGCAAGTTTATATGGGTAAAAAAGTAATTCAAAAAATTTAGTTTTGTTTTATTTGTGCCAAATGCTAGATACAAAACATGGGTTGAAATAAACGCCAACTCACTTAAATCAAATATAAACTCACTCCGATCGCTCTTGCAGCCCGGAGTGACGTTTTGTGCAGTGGTCAAAGCTAATGCTTATGGTCATGAAATTGATTCTATTGTACGGCTGTGCCTGATAGAAGGGATCGGGCACTTTGCTGTTGATTCCATCGATGAGGCTATAGAGGTGCGAAAACGTGCACCAGAAGCAACGGTATTCATTCTTGGCTATACTGTTCATGAAAGAATTCCGGAAATAATTAGAAACAACTTCGTTCAAACCGTTTACAATGAAGAAGACGTTACCGAAATTGGCCAATGTGCTGCTGCTGAACAGAAAAAGGCATTCATAAACTTGAAGATAGAAACAGGAACACAGCGACAAGGCATCCCACTTAAAAAAATTGACCCGTTTTTACGCGAAATTCGGCGATTTGAGCGGTTTTTAGAGCTAACTGGTATTTCCTCCCATTTTGCCGATGCTGAGCACGTCAACGCCCCTGAATTCACTCACGAACAAACCAGAGTCTTCCAAGAAGCCGTGGAAATCGCTCAAAGACTTGGCTTTGACCCAACCTTCAAACATATTGCTTGCTCTGCCGCTGCCATAGCTCATGAAGAGACACAGGGAACTATGGTACGATTTGGTATTACTTTGTACGGACTCTGGTCTTCTGAGGAATTAAGACGAGCAAACAATGTCTCACAACGCGCCATTGATCTAAAACCGGTTCTAGCCTGGCGCACCAAAGTTGCTCAAGTCAAAGACGTTGCTTCAGGAACATCTATTGGCTACGGCCGAACTTATGTCTCCGATCGACCAATTAGAATTGCAGTTTTACCTGTTGGATATTATGATGGATACAAGAGAGCATCATCGCGCCGAGGTCAGGTTTTGATTAAGGGTCAA
>JAHISC010000031.1 GCA_018818445.1 Patescibacteria group bacterium
ATCAAAAATAAGCTTACTAGCAAAAACCACAAAGAAAACTTCATTATGTTTTTGAAGTGTTTAGCATAGTGATCGATTGTTTGGTCTAGAATTTGGCCAATTGATATTAGTTTTTCCATATTTTAGAAAAGATTTATTTGTGAAGTTATTATTTGCCAGATTCGATGATGAATTTCGTCTGGCGGTAGTAAAGATTCATTTTCAATGCATTCAATCAGTTGAAAGTAGTCATAGAGTTGTGCTAGTTCAAGATATGCTTGTTCCGTGCGTTTTAGATGCTCTGGGTCTGATTCGTGTACATCTTTTTTTAGATCATGCTTTTGACCACCGGCGGCATCCCTTTTTGCTATTAGTTGTTCTGAGATATTGGTAGGAACATGCAGGACAATGTTTAGGTCTGGTTTGGGAATGCCCATCAAGTCATGTTCAAACTGTTCATTCCAGAGAAAATATTTTTTTCGCTCATCCGGATCATCAATTTTTGACCCCTGGTGACCCATGTTGGAGCCAACATAGCGGTCAGCTACCACATTGATACCACTTTCCAGCCAACCGTGAATCTTTGGAGCAGCATCGAAGCGATCAACGGCAAACAAGACTGAGGTTTGGTAAGGTCCGACTTCACTGGCTGACCCATAGGTTCCAGACAAATACTTCTCTAATGGCCCAGCACTCTTTTGACCGTATTGTGGAAAAGAGATGGTTTCCACCGCTAAGCCTTCTTGCTTCATGTGCTCTATCAGTAGCTTAGCTTGTGTGGCCTTACCGCTGCCATCCGAGCCGTCAATGACAATGAAAATTCCTTTTTTCATATTCAGAGTATAGCAAGAATGGGCTAGAACGTCGATTTTTGCTGAGGCCTTCCTTTGTTTTATGTAGGGCTTTGGCAAGATGTCCACAAGGGGAGTATCGACACGAAAATTCTTTTTGCTAAGGTACTCTCATGACAAGCTTTGACAGTATTTACAGAGATGCCATCGCTAAAATAATGTTCCACGGCGTGGAAACTTTTAATGAGCGAACAGGACTTTCTACCAGAGCTATTCCTGGTTTAACTTATGAGCTTTATCCGGCCAAGAGTTTTCCTTTGTTAACGCTACGCAAGATACCAATCCAGCTTTTTTGCTCTGAAGTGGTTTGGATGATTATGGGCACTAAGGATTTAGGCTTTATTCGTCAGTTCACTAAGATTTGGGACGATTTTGCCGAAGCTGATGGCACAATGGAAACAGCTTATGGGTATCGCTGGCGTCATCATTTTGGTAGGGATCAGCTACTTCAGCTAGTTGAACATCTTCGCCAGGAACCTTCGTCACGCCACGGAGTAATTATTATGTGGGATCCGGCTTCTGATGGACTAACGGCTCCTAAAAAGAAGAATGTGCCGTGCCCATTTGCATATACGGTTAATGTGCTTGATCAAAAGGTTAATATGCATCTTATTATTCGCTCGAATGATATGATGTTGGGGAATCCGCATGACGTTGCCGGGTTCGCGTTGCTGCTTTCCATGCTTGGGCAGGAACTCGGACTCGGCATCGGGAAAATGACGGTTTCAATTTCCCACGCGCATATTTATGAGAACCATTATGAGCAGGCCATGACTTTATTGGAACGCATGCCGAGGTGGCACGAGGAGGTGCAAGTCAGACTTCCGGAGCAAGCCTTTCAACGTGCACTACGGGGGGAGACTGGATTAGTTCATGAATTAACCGAGATGTTTAAAGAACAATACCAACCAATGTCAGCTCTGAAAAAAATGAAAATTGCTTTATGAAAGTGTCACTCGTTGCTGCTGTCAGTGTTGACGGTCGCATAGCTAAAAGTGAAGGTCAAACTTCAACTGATTGGACTAGCGCAGAAGACAAAAAGTTTTTTGTGGAAAAGACCAAGGAGGCTGGAGTTTTAGTGATGGGTCGCAAAACCTACGAAACAATCGGTCGACCGTTGCCTGATCGGCTAAATGTCATCATGACTCGCGATGCTGCCAACCACGAAAGTATCGAAGGAACACTAGAATTTACCAAGGCTTCACCGACCGCTATTTTGGAAGATTTAGAAATCCGTGGGTTCAAAGAAGTAATTATTGCTGGCGGTGCTGGAGTTTATAGTTTGTTTCTAAAAGAAGGTCTAGTGACTGATTTGTATTTGACCGTTGAGCCGCTTTTGTTTGGCAGTGGTGTTCCTCTGATCGATGGCATTGCGTCGTTTGAGTTGGAACTGGTAGACATCAAGAAACTGGGAGAGCAAAGCGTTTTGATACATTATTTAATTGTAAACAGTTAATAGTTCATAGTTCACGGTTAACGAATACAGTTTAGTCTATGACTTTCCAGTATGAAAAATTGAATGTCACGGCACAAATTGAGAATTTCATCGATTATGTCTATCTGGTAACAGACATTTTTCCTCAGGACGAGTTGTACGGCTTACGTAGTCAGATTAGACGAGCAGCAATATCTATTCTATTAAATTTAGCTGAAGGTTCGGCAAGAAGAAGTCATGCCGATTTTGCTAGATTTATCACGATATCGATGGCCTCATTAGTTGAGGTGCATGCAGCAATAAAAATTGCTTCCAGGAGGGATTACTTAAAAGAAAAAGATCTAGAAAAGTTGCAAGCGGAAGCTGAGATGATCTGGATGAGATTGGCGGCTCTTCGAAAGACACAAATTAATTAGGAACCACCTGCCGACCATTAACTGTTAACTGTATACTATTTACCTTATGAAACCCGAATATCCATATATGCCAGAAGGGAGGTCGCTGGAGTATGTGCCAGCCGACCATCCTTATATGTTAGAGGCAAAAAAGGCCAGGGAAGAGTGCGCCGGTGATCCACTGTTTCCCAATGGTGCGATTTTGGTTCGCGATGGTCAGGTAATGGTTCGCGCTGGTAATGGCTACAATCAAGGCAGTCAAACTGTCCATGTTTGTCCACGCGTGGTGCAAGAGTGTCCGAGCGGTACTGGCTATGATTTGTGTCCGTTGCACGATCATGATGGTCATGCCGAGGCGATGCTGATGAAAGTGGCGACAGAGCAGGGAATTAATGTCCACGGCGCCGATGTTTATATGTACGGACACTGGTGGTGCTGTGAGCCTTGTTGGACAAAGATGATTGAGGTTGGTGTGGCGCGGGTTTTTGTGACTGATGACGCCCACGAGCGCTTTAGTCGTGACAGGGTTTATGCTGAGACGTTTAAGTCGAGTTTGAGGTCTGTTTATGTTTCTGGCGCTCTGACAAATTTACCGGCCGATAAAGTACAGACTCACAAGGCGTATTACGAGGGGATAGCTCGGGTTTGCCAGTCGATGGGCATCCAAGCCTATGTACCGCATTTGCATACTGATCCAGAACAACATCCACAGGTTAGTGTTAGAGAAGTGTTTGATTATGACACGGAAAAAATTGCGGCTATGGATGCCATTGTAGCCGACGTTACTTATCCATCTTTAGGAACTGGCGGGGAATTGATGATTGCCTACCATGCCAAAAAACCGCTGGTACTTTTGTCAGAGCGCGGTGTCCCTGTGTCGCGTTTTGCTTTGGGTAACCCGGCTGTGGTTTATCATTTGGAGTACGAAGATTACTTCGAAGCCCTGCGGCGTTTGCCGAATATTTTAAGGCAGTTGTAGTGGGGTCAGGTCGGACTACGGACTTTTTTGATATAATAAATTTATGGCAAGACCTCTTCGTGTAGAATATCCTGGGGCTCTATATCATATTATGTCCCGGGGTAATAATTTCCAAAGCATTTTCCTTGATGACGAGGACCGAGGGATTTTTTTGGCGTGGCTGGCTAATAGCGTTCATAATCATAACCTTCTTGTTCATGCTTACTGCCTTATGGGCAACCATTATCATCTACTCATAGAGACGCTGGACCCCAATCTTTCGCAGATAATGCGTGATCTTAATAGTAATTACACTCAATGGTTCAATGCCAAATATAGCCGCGTTGGCCATTTATTGCAGGGGCGTTTTAAATCATTCATCATTGAACGCGAAACTTATCTTTTAAAAGTTGCTAGTTATATAGTTTTAAATCCGGTACGAGCCGGCTTAGTCAAATCCCCGCAAGATTATATATGGAGTAGTTATGTTTTTACTGCTGGCTATGCAGATCCGCCAGAGTGGCTCTGTGTTGATTGGATTCTTGACTTCTTTGGGAAAACTAAAAAACAGGCTGAAAATGAATATCAACAGTTCATAAACGAAGCAGCAAGAACGCAAGATCCTCATGAGGATGTTAAGCATGGCTCTATACTTGGGAGCCAGCAGTTCATAGATTGGATTTGGTTAACGCAAACTAATGGTTCGGAAGATATCAAGGAGTTTCCGAGAGAGCAGCGAATTGTTGGACGGCCGAGTTTGGAGGAAATTTTTGTTGGACAGATGACAAAACAGGAAAGGGATGAAGCTATTAAGTTTGCCAGATTTCGCTGCGGTTATTTGACGACCGAAATCGCGAAATATGTTGGCTTGGATAGAGCGGTGGTTGGAAGGATTAGTAGGGGAAAGTATAATAAAAGTCCATAGTCCGACCTGACCCCATTACTACCATTACTAAAGTTTGAATCTTTGTTTCAACTCGTCGAGTTGGCCGGAGGTTAGCAAATCACGTTCGTCGCTTTTGTCGACTTTGTATTTTGGCTCTCCAGCATTGGAATATTTGGCTTCCGAAAGGCCGTGTAGGTTAGCTTCTTCTGTACTTATTGGCTGAGATAGCTCTTCAAAAATAACTTGGCAAACACGTTCGCCTGGATAAATCCGCAGTACTTGATCACCGGCTTCATTTTTCATGGGAAAAATGAGATTACCTTGGTATCCAGTGTCGATAATACCGGAGAGCGACAAGTTAATACCGCGCCGGTTAGTAGAAGTCCGTGGAAAAAGAATGGCCATGAGGTCTGGCGCATTCATTTCAATTCGCTCCAGGCTGGTGCCGATCACAAATTCGTTCGGCAAAAGATCAAAATACTGGCCTGGTCGCAAAATAACTTCCTCAAACTGCTCAGCATGAATCTCACTATCTTGAATAGAGATGTTAATTGCTTTACGGCCTTTTTCAGTTAAGGTCCAATTCTTTGGGATTAAAAACTTATATCCTAGTCGTAAATCAAGTGCATGTGGCTGGAGTTGGAACTGATCAACCGCTGGCTCAAAAACTAGGTCTCTTTTATTAATGCGTTCAAGAATGTCATGGCGGGTGAGAATCATATGGCGATACTTTATCAAAAAACAGTTGCCCCGTCGAACGCGCTCGACGGGGCAGTGGTAGACTGGAACTGATCAGGCGGCCGGTGGTAGTTCATTACCATCGATCCAGCTCAAGAAGGCCTCTCTATCCCACGGCTCGTAGCCAGGGGGACACTCGATGGAGAAGCGAATGAAGGCCTCGGACGAGTGACGGTGTACGTAGGCGAACTGGAGCGAGGTACTATGTTCGTGGCGGACTCGTAGAGTTGGCTTGAGTCGCCGGTACCAGAGGTAGTAGCCGTATATGCCGACAAGCATGAACCAGAGGATCTTGAAACTCCACCAGAAGAGCTCTAAGTTGTTGAGCTCTTGATTCATTGAGGGGTAGACAACGAACCCGATGCTGATGGTGACTGCGAAGGCGAAGATGAAGCACCAAAGCGTTCCCCAGAAGAACATTACGGACAGGGTCCTCAGATCTTCCAGGATCTTGTTGCGAATGTGCATAGAAGCACCTCCTACGGCAGATGTTAGCAAAAAAATCAAAAAAACAAAAGAACGCCTATGTTGAACCGTACCCCAAAAAGTGGACACGAAAGTGTCCACTTTTTGATGTCTGGTAAAATAACTCAATAATCATGTCTTGTATGAGTAACCAAAGATTCACCAAGGAAGAAATCGAGGAGCTATTAAAGAATCCAAATGTTCAGAACTGTAGCAAACGTTCCGTCACGTATAGCCAAGATTTTAAACAGCGTGCCATCTCATTGTATGACAAAGGCTTCACCTCAATGGAGATATTCATACAAGCGGGTCTGAACCCGGATCTCATGGGTCGGGATCAACCGAAGGCATGTCTCGGACGGTGGAGGAGAATTGTGCAGGAAAAAGGGATTGAGGGTCTTGTTGAATCTCGAGGTCAGCATGGCAAAGGTGGCAGACCAAAGACAAAAGGCGTGAGTGTTGCCGATAGAATCGAGTATTTGGAAACACAGATTGCCTACCTGAAAGCCGAGAATGCTTTTTTAGCCAAACTCCGGGCCAAACGAAGGGAGTAAAACTCAGGCCAGTACAGAAATACAGAATCATAAAGAATTTAAATCATCATGTTCGTGTATTGTGTGCCATTGCAGGAGTATCAAGGAGTGGGTACTACAAGTGGTTGCACCGTGCAGGCAAGCCAGAAAAGGACAACGAGGACTACCTGCTCATCAAAGAAATATTTGAGAAAGGAAAGTCCAAATATGGATGGCGCACCATACAAATGAAGCTTTTGTTAGATAAAGATGTAGTTATGAACCATAAGAAGATTCAACGTATCATGAGAAAGTACGGACTTGTGGCAAAGATTAGACGAATCAATCCATATCGGATGATTATGAAAAAGTCTTTAGAACATCGAACATTCGATAATATCTTGGACAGGCAATTCACCAGAGACACACCATTGAACGTGTTTTGTACAGACATTACCTATCTCCCATACAACCACCGCATGGCGTACCTGTCCGTTGTTAAAGACATTGCTACAGGTGAAGTGATGAGCTGGAACCTCTCACAACACATCGATATAAATATTGTTATGCAGACCATTGAACGTATGAAAGCTCATCCAATATTTGAAACAAAATCCTTTACAGATATCCTCATTCACTCCGACCAAGGAGTCCACTATACTCATCCGGATTACATTTATGCCATAAAAGAGCTCGGCATGGTGCAGTCGATGTCTCGCAAAGGCAACTGTATCGACAACGCTCCGATTGAATCCTTCTTCGGTCACATGAAAGACGACATGGACTACAAGGACTGCAAGGACTGCAAGACTTTCAGAGAGCTTTATTCACGAACACAGCAACATATGGAATACTACAACCATGAACGCCCTCAATGGGATCTAAAAAAGATGACCCCTGTCATGTACAGGAATCATCTTTTAACCGCCTCATAGGTGTTTTCTTTCGTGTCCACTAAACGGGGTACGGTTCA
>JAHISC010000032.1 GCA_018818445.1 Patescibacteria group bacterium
AAATTCATGCGCGATAACTAGAACTGATAACAAAATTAGGAAAATCAAAATTGTCAAAATCATATTGTGTGTATTCTAGCTGTTTTCTTTGGATAATTCAACCTGAATAAAATCTGGATTCAAACCAGCAATTTGTTGAGCGGCTCGTACTGCTTTTTCTGGGTCTCCAGTTGTAAAATATTTTCTCTCCCCTCCTTTTTCTAGACACTCTTCAACCTCAGGATGGCGCCCAAGGTAGTCTGCTAAACTTGTAGCAACCAATGGCCCTTGCTCATATAAATCAATATGTTTTGGCAAAATACTTCTAATGTAATCATAAAGTACGGGATAATGCGTGCAAGCCAGTAAAATTGCTTCAACATTTGGTTCATCCTGCAATAACACCTTTAAATCTTCGTCCACGATTTTATTAGTTGATTCAGTATGCGCTAATCCTTCCTCTACCAACGGCCCCCACTTAGGGCAAGCGTGTTGAGCCACCTTAATCTTTTGATTGACGTTCTTAAACTCCCGCATATACGACTCGGAGCCAACTGTTGCCTGTGTCGCCAAAATTCCTACAATATTGTATAGCTTACCAAGTTCTTCGACAGTTGGACGAATTACTCCCAAAACTCTATGTTTGGGATATTCTTGCATCTTTGTTTGTTGAATGGTGCGCAAGGCTTGAGCTGAAGCAGAGTTGCAAGCCACGATCACCAAAGGACAACCGTGATCGAATAAATATTTTACTCCCTGCCAAGCAAACTCAGTTAGTTGATCGTGCGTTTTGTCGCCATAAGGTGCACGAGCTGAATCTCCCAAATACATGGTTGAGTAGTCTGGCAATAATTTGTGGACATCCTTAAGAACTGTTAGTCCGCCAACGCCTGAATCAAAAAATCCAATCATATTTATTCTCCTTGGATCAACTGAGTAATCTCTGACCGTTTTTGTTCCATAGTATCTTCATCTACTGCTTCCAGTGCAAAACGTAAAATAGGCTCAGTATTTGACGGTCGAACATTAAACCAGAAATTAGGATAGGTAATAGAAATTCCGTCAAGTTCATTCAGCTCACCGTCTTGAAAATGATCCTTAATACGCTGCATAGCGGCAACCTTATCATCGACTGTAAAATTTAATTCACCAGAATGCACATAAATCTTATAAGGCTCAACAAATTCGGCGCAACTTTTTCCCGAAGCATGAAGCGCGTGCAAAAAATGCAAAACTGCAACTATTGGACCTTCGTATGTCCCTCTTTCAAATTTGTAAAAGAAATGACCGCTCGACTCTCCACCATAAACAGCATTCATTTCTCGCATCTTTTCCTTAATCAAAGAATGACCTACGCGAGTTACAAAAGGCTTGCCGCCGGCAGCAAGAATTAAATCTTTAGTGATTCTACCTGGTCGTATGTCATATCCAATCGCAGCGGCCGGAAACTTTTTTAAAATTTGCTCTGCCAATATGCCACGCACAATAGCCTGAGGTACGACTTGACCTAAATTATCGATAAAAAAGATTCTGTCACCATCACCATCTGTGGCAATTCCCAAGTCAGCTCCCTGCTCGACCACCTTGTATTTAATCACAACAACATTTTCCTCTTTTAACGGGTCGGCTTCATGATTTGGAAAACTGCCATCTAATTCCCAAAAGATCTTCTCGAAATCTAGTCCGAGTCTATTAAATAAAATATCCAAATATTGTGCACCCATGCCATTACCAGAGTCAGCCACAATTTTCAGCTGACCAATCGGCGCCTCGCCAGCAAAAGCCATTTCTGCCTCCACGGCTTTTTCTGGAATATTTTCGATTACTTCAATCGTTCCTATAGTATCAGACGAAATATATGATTCTGTCTCGATGATATCCGCTAATTCTGTAATACCAGTCTCTCCAGAAATTGGAATTGCTTGCTCCCTAGTCATTTTAAAACCATTGTACGCAGCCGGATTATGCGAGGCAGAAACCATAATCCCACCATCTGCACTTGTTTCACCTACGCCAAAGTAAAAAGCCGGAGTTGAAACCAAGCCAATGTCAAAAACTTTAACTCCAGACTCAATCAATCCTTGCATAACTTGTGTTTGATAACCTAAGGAAGTTTGACGCATATCACGACCAACCGCCACTTTCAATTCGCCGCTAGGCTTTTCTTTTCGAAGAAGTGCGGCAAAACCGCGACCAATCGCCAGAGCCAACTCAGGAGTAATTTCTTCGCCAACAAGACCGCGAATATCGTACATTTTAAAAATCTGTCTTGGAATTTGCATAAAGATTGACAATAGAGAGTTTAATACCTAGAATTACAGTGTATTTAAATTCTGCCCTTGAGGCAAATAATTAAAAATTATGGAAATTATTTCATTAGTTCTGATTGTCGTTATCGTGGCCGTGGTCTTAGTCGGTTTTTGGCTAATCATGGTCTTTAATGGCTTAATTAGATTGCGCAACCGAGTAGACGAGGCTTGGTCAGATATCGAAGTCCAGTTAAAGCGTCGCTATGACCTCATACCAAATTTGGTTAACACTGTTAAAGGTTACGCCAAGCACGAGGAAGGAGTATTTACCAAAGTTACCGAAGCTCGCTCTAATGCTATGCAAGCCGGCACACCAGCCGAGCACGCTAAGGCTGAAAACATGTTAACCGGAGCATTGAAGAGTTTATTTGCTGTAGCTGAAAATTATCCTGATTTGAAAGCTTCAGAAAATTTCTTGCACTTACAAAAAGAATTGGTTGATGCTGAAGATAAAATTCAAGCCGCTCGACGTTTCTACAATGGTAATGTCCGTGACTTCAACACTAAACTACAAGTCTTCCCAACTAACACGGTTGGTGGCATGCTCGGTTTTAAGAAGTATGACTTCTTTGATGCACCGGATGCAGTTAACGAAGCACCTGAGGTTAAATTCTAATGTCCACCATTTACAACGCCATTGGAGCTAATAAAAGAAAAACATGGGTGCTCATGTTCTTCTTTTCTGTGCTAGCTGTATTGTTGGTGACTTTTTTGGGAATCTACTCTGGTCTTGAACCGATACCGGCCTTATTCTTCGGCTTAGTGATTTCCATTGTTTACGCTCTAATAAGCTTCTACCTATCAGATAAAGCTACCTTAACCGTGGCTGGAGCAAAAGAAATTGATAAAGAAAAAGCACCTGACGTTTACCGATTAGTAGAGAACCTGGCTATAAGTGCAGGTGTACCAACGCCGCGTGTTTATATTATCGACGACCCCAGTCCCAATGCTTTTGCTACCGGTCGTGATCCAGAGCATGCCTCAATTGCCATGACTACAGGACTACTCTCAACGCTCAATAAACAAGAACTGGAAGGCGTCTTGGCTCACGAGCTATCACATGTCAAAAACTATGACATCCGACTCATGACAGTGATCGTAGTTTTGATCGGCCTTATTCTGTTAGTTTCTAATCTAATATTTCGAATTGGAGCTTTACGTGGCAACAATAGGGGCAAAGATGGCGGCGGAGCAACTATCATCATTCTTGTTGGAATTATTCTTGGTTTGCTTTCACCTTTGATTGCTCAACTAATTAAACTTTCAATTTCCCGCACACGAGAATATATGGCTGACCAGTCGGCCGTTATGTTGACTCGTTACCCTGAAGGTTTGGCTGGTGCATTGGAAAAAATTAGAGACAACGGCCAGCCTTTGCAACGTGCTAATCATGCAACAGCTCATCTCTACATTGCTAATCCTTTTGGCAGTAAAAAATCTGGTGAGGTTAGTTTTTTTCAAAAAGTTTTTCTGACTCATCCGCCAATTAATGACAGAATCAAAAAACTTCGTGGGCTAGATGTTTAAAAAGGGATAAATAAGCTGACGTCTGCTTAGAAATGACGTATAATAATCGTATCGAGATTTATATTTCGATGCGATTTGATTTTGTATGGCAGAAGCCCAGCCGATTCAAGCGACAGCGAATCAGCTCCCGCAAAAATTAGCCGAAGCGATTGGACAACGCTTGCAAGAAGCAGCAAATACACGTGCTGCTAATTCGGAGTCTGCGAGAAAAGATCGTCTGGTACAGAGTCAAAGAACTAAACGTATCGATCAACGTTTCTCACCTCATTCCCCTTCCTCAGTTCGACCGTTAGATTCAGCGCAAATTTCAGAGACGGAAATGAATCCACAGACAAGACCAATAAAAGAACGCCGTCAGGAAGAACAACGCAGATTAGAACAGCAAGTTCTAAACCGACAAAACACAAGGCAACAAATGAAGCAATATCATGAAAACCCGCTTATTGTTGCTCCTCTGATTGATCAGCCTCGAAAAACAGAACATGACGTTCGTGAAATCATGAAATCGTATGCGTCTCAATATGAAGCAGCTCCGGAAAATAGCCGTATTAGAGCCAAAATTAGAGAAGAGGTTGGAAAAAAAGTACAAAAATTAGTAGCTAAAGATCTTGAAGGCTATCTAGGTAAAAAAGCTGGTAAATGGTTAACAAAATGGATTTGGCGCAGCGGTTCTACGGGCACGGTTATTGAATGGGAAGGCATCACAGCCTGGGTAGTTTCTATAATCGGTTTTTGTGTCTGGGGCATTAGAGCCATGGTAACAATCTTCAACCCACAAAGTCCACGCTGGCTTAAAATGGCTGCCTTTGACCTGAAAGATCCAGTAACTTGGGCAGTTGACCTGCCTTATGGAATTATCGCCATGCTCTTCCTGGTAGCGATGTTCGTATTGATTCATGCTATTCTTCTAATTATTGGAGCTTTTCTAGCTAGTTTAGGATTCCTAGCAGATTACTTTGGCTTTATCGACTTTTTCTAATATATGCTTTCATTACGAACAAAAATTGTGCTCAGACTCAGCGGACTAGTTCTAATAGTCGGCTTAGTAGGCGTCATATTAATCTACGTGGCTTTTCAAGGCGCACCAACTGTAACACCAGATGTCACAACACCGATTGTGGATACGACTACGCCTGAAACTCTTCCAGGTAGTGATGCGTCTGATTTAATCGATAGACCAATCTCTCCAGAAGAAGACACTGGCGGACTACCTGTATCAGATGTTGCCGAAGGTGGACCAGTACTTACTGTACAGCTAACCTCTTCTTCGATCGTATCACCTACTTTAGTGAATGGCGGTGAAATCTCTTATTACGACAATCGTGATGGCCGATTTTACACGATCAATAAATCAGGTGATGTAACTGCCCTCTCTGATAATAGTTTTCCAGCAGCAAGTTCGGTAGTTTTCTCTGAATCTGGGTCTCAGGCAATTATTGAGTTCCCTGACGGAAGCAATATTATCTACGATTTTGTAACTGAAAAACAAACAACTCTACCTAGCCATTGGCAAGATTTTGCTTTCTCACAAAACGGTTCTGAAGTCGCCGGCAAAAGCATTGGCGTCGATCCAAACAACCGAGCCTTGGTCATTACCTCAGCCGACGGATCAAAAACGCAAGTAGTCGCGAGCCTGGGAACAAACGCTAATAATGTCTCTGTTCAATTTTCACCATCAGGTGAGATTGTTGCCTTTTCTGAAACTGGTAGCGCACAATCAGCCTTTGGTCGGAATGAAGTTTACTTGATTGACCGCCAAGGCGAAGCAGCTGGTAGTTTAATTGTTGACGGAGCAAAATTTGCCGGATCATGGTCACCTGACGGCGTTCACCTTCTTTACTCAACAGCTGATTCTTATAACGAACGACCAACTCTTTGGTATACAGTTGGCTACGGTAATAACATTGGTGCCGAGCGAATAAAAATTCCACTAGAAACATGGGTTGAAAAATGTACTTTTAAAGATGCTGCAATTGCAATCTGTGCTGTACCGCGCACCATGGTTGATCACGGTGGTTTTGATCATCGCCTAGTCACTGCTTACGACGACGTATATCAACTAAACGTCACTACAGGTCGATCAACTCTAGTTGGTTCACCGGTTTCCAATGTACAGATGTCGAACCTAAACATCTCGGATGATGGCTCTATTCTATACTTCACGGACAACTTTGGACGTCTAAATTCAATGCGCCTCAAATAATATGAAAAACTTTTGGCCGATCTTTGCTCTACTGTGCATTATTACAGGCGTTGTATTTCTAATAATTATAACTCGCCTTTTTCAGGGTGATACAATAATTTATACTGATCCAGAAAATATTGAAAGCCCAATAATTTCAAAAAAAGATCCAGTTATCGGATCGGCACAACCGACAATTGTTATTGTGGAGTATAGTGATTTTGCTTGTACTTCCTGCTCACAAACTTCGGAAGCACTCTCTGCTATGCTCGATCAATACCCCGAGGATATCGCGCTTGTCTGGAAAGATTTTCCAAATTCTTCTTTGCATAACGAAGCAATACCAGCTGCAATAGCTGCTCGTTGTGCTCAAAAACAAAATGCTTTTTGGCCATACCATGACTTGCTAATGGCCAATCAACGTCAACTTGGTACAGATTTGTACAAAGAAATCGCTACAGAATTAGACCTCAGTATGTGGCGATTTAATAGCTGTCTCCGTCGCGAAAAAACAAATAGTCTGGTTAGCACGTCTTATCAGGAAGGATTAGCTTTGGAAGTAACAGCGTCTCCTACGCTTTACATAAACGGCGAAAGATTTGCCGGGCTGATGCGTGAATCAGATCTAAGAAGAATTCTTTCCAACTTAGAAATAAAATGAAATACTTACTGATAATTTGTTTAATTTTTTTACCCACCGTTGCTCTCGCGGCCTCAGTTTCTGATTGTGACCCTAACTCACTGCAATGTCTTTGCCCGGCATCGAAAGGCGTGGATGAAGTACCACAAAGTCAGTTAAATCCATTAGATGCTCCTGCGAGTTGTGATGTAATTTGCTCTCAATTGGCTGGAGGAGATACTGGAATTACTGCTTGGCAACTTCAATGCCGTGTTAGTAATGTTTTAACGCCAATTGATTTTGGTGAAATTGGAAGCACAGAACCGCTAGTGAGTTCAGCTGAGTCAGTTATTAGTGATGCTTTTGAAACAGATTTTAGTAAACCAAATTTAGGAGTAGAAATTCCAGGTCTTAATTTTTCTGACAGTTCACAAAGAGTGAATACTAGCGAAGGAGTAGAAATAAAAGTTGTCTCTTCAAATTATCTTGGTGAATACATCGAAGCAATTTATGGATGGCTCTTGGCAGCTGGAGCACTGGTAGCTATTGTTTTAGTTATGGTCGGAGGTCTTGAATGGATGTTGGCAACCGGAAATACAGCAAGAGTCACTAAAGCTAAAGAAAGAATTTCTCGAGCTGCAATTGGAATAGTGTTACTCCTATCAGCCTATTCTATCGCCTATCTAATCGACCCGAGTACGGTCACTTTTTCAACATTAGACATCCCGATTGTTGAAAGAGTTGACTTTATCCCTAATGAAACACCTTTAAATTTTCCTAAGGTCGAAAAACAAGTTTTATCTTCTGTAGATACAACGGGAGGTGTTGGCTGGAATGATTTTATTATATTTGACCAAACTCTGTATGGTTCAACACCATATGGTCCAGAAAGGTGTATGATAGCGGCTAACTCAAGTTCGTGGGGTACGGGTAATCTAAAATCATCAGGTTGTGGCATCGCCTCTTTTACTGGAGTTCTTCATACATATGGCTATAAAGTACCAATAGCTCAAGTAGCTCAAACATTTTACGAGGAAGATTTTCGTCCTTTGGACAGTAATGGCTGTGGTAAAGACGGTACAAATTCTGAAGGCTTCATAAATTCTTCTTTAGTAGACGAAGCTGGGTTGGTTGGGAAACGAATCGTTATTGGCGACAGGATCACCGAGGAATCTAAACAAGAAATTCTCCAAGCTTTAGTAGACAAGCATCCGGTAATCAGCTCCTATCGCACTGATTCTGGAGGTGGTCACTTCGTTGTACTTGTCGGACTTGATGAAAATGATAACATTCTTATCAACAATCCGTGGGGAGCGACAAAACAAATACGAACTCAAGCAGACTATTTCAGTCGCATAAAATCAGCAGTTGTGATAAAAAAGAAATAATATGTATGTTTGTTCTTACTGTGATGGGCAGCATCTAAAATGGCAGGGTCGCTGTGGCGAGTGTGGAAAATGGGGCACCTTGACCGAGGAAATTGCTCAGACTAGCAAAAAATCAAAAACACAGGAGGCGCGAAGTGCGCCTCTTATTGACTTAACTCAGGCTTCTTTAAAAACTGTTGAATACAAAAAAACAGGTCTAGAAGAACTAGACAGAGTTCTCTCTGGCGGCATTGTTTCTGGCTCAGTTTTGCTTTTAGCTGGAGAACCCGGGATAGGTAAATCTACATTAGTAGCTCAAATTGCCTCTTCTTTATCTGGAAAATGCTTATATGTTTCGGGTGAGGAATCTGAGGGACAACTACTAATGCGTCTAGAAAGACTTGCAGTAGACCCAAAAGCCATTATTTTTTCTAATTCAGTAGAAGTTGGTTCAATTATTACTGCTGCCAAAGGTGTCAAACCTGCTCTGGTTATTGTTGACTCAATTCAAACAATGATCCCAGACGATGTTGAAAATCTACCTGGATCTCCTCATGCGGTTCGTGCAGCAACAGCCCAACTCATTGCTTTTGCAAAATCAACCAACATACCAGTCCTGCTAATTGGCCAGGTAACAAAAGAGGGATCAGTTGCAGGACCAAAAACACTTGAACACTTAGTTGATTCAGTACTAACTATCGAGGGAGAGAAAACAACCTCCTACCGAATTTTAAGAGCCTCAAAAAATCGT
>JAHISC010000033.1 GCA_018818445.1 Patescibacteria group bacterium
AATGAGCTTTTTTAGAAAAAAATACGATCAAATTCGGTATATCGATAACAAAGGAATGGAGACTGTCAGAGTAAATTATAATCAAGGACAACCGTCAATCGTTCCCGATGTAGAGCTTCAATCAAAAACAAACCGTTACTATTTTGAAGATGCTCTTATACTAGATAAAAATGAAATTTTTATCTCACCTCTTGACCTTAATATAGAAAATGAATTAATTGAATCGCCTTATAAACCAATGATTCGTGTAGGAACACCTGTATTCGATGCGCAAGGGGAAAAGAAAGGAATATTACTACTGAATTATTCAGCAAAAATTATTCTCGATCGCCTTCTCATTAATTATGAGCAAGGTAATGGCGAACTAATGATTTTAAATGAGAATGGTTATTGGTTGATGTCCGAAGATCCTGCTTTGGAATTTGGTTTTATGTTTGAAGACAAGCAAGATATTGTCTTTAAAAATTATCAACCTGATGTTTGGCAACAAATCGAGAATGAAAAAGATGGTCAATTCATTAATAAGGACGGAGTCTACACATTTAATACATTGAAACCAGTAGAAGGTCAAAACTTCACATTTATCATTATCTCATTTGTGCCGAATTCAATAGTTTATTCGCAATCCAATTTACTGTTAAAAACATTGATACTATTTACATCGATCCTACTTTTACTCCTAGGTGTTGTGACCTGGTTCTTGGCCAGGGCCGTTGCTAGAAGACGTATTGCTGAAAAACAAGCACTGGAATTAAATGATATCTTAAAGATAATCAATAAAATTCTTCGCCACGACATTAAAAATAAACTTACAGGTATAAAACTTTCACTAGAGACATTCCAAGCTGATGGTGATAAAGAAATGCTAAAAATTGCGGAAGGATCAGCTAAAAGTGGAATTGATTTGGTAACAAAGATGAAAGAATTAGAAGGGCTAGTCTCTAGCGGTGGCCAATTGAAAAAAACTAATGTACGCGAATTGGCACTCAAAATGAAAAAAGAACATAAGATACCTATTAAAATAAAAGGTCAATTAACGATTATGGCCGATGACGCACTTTGTTCCGTCTGCGATAACCTAGTTAGAAACGCGGTAATACATGGTAAAACAAAAAAAATAGATATTGTTCTTTTTGAAGATAAACAACGCAAGGAAATAAGATTCATCGATTATGGCAAAGGTATACCAGATAATATAAAGAAAGATCTATTCCAGGAAGGACACGCCTTTGGCGCAACAGGTAACACTGGTCTCGGGTTGTATATAATCAAGAAAACTATTGAGCGCTACGGTGGTAACGTCAGGATTGAGGATACCAAACCTCGCGGCGCTACTTTCGTGATCACTTTGCCAAAATAAAAACACCACATCAACTGATGTGGTGTTTTTATTTTTTAATAGTCTCGTAGTTTGTGAATAATTTCTTTTTGTTGAATCTTTTCCAGAGCCTTGGCCTCAATTTGCCGAATACGCTCACGAGTAACATCGAATTCCCTACCAACCTCTTCCAGAGTATGACTGATGCCATCGGCTAAGCCAAAACGCATTTCTAAAATCTTCTGCTCGCGCGGGGTTAGATCTTTCATCGCCTCGCCAACATAGTCCTTTAGCAACTCACGTGCTGCTTGTTTATCTGGTGAGACTGTCTTTACATCTTCAATAAAGTCTTCCAACTTTGAATCCTCATCATCATCGCCAACCGAGGCTTCCAAAGAAACTGTCTCTTGCGAAATCTTTTTAATGTGGCGCACCTTTACAACTGGTAAATCAAGCTCGGCAGCCATTTCTTCGGCCAAAGGTTCACGGCCTAAGTCCTGAATTAGTCTACGCTCAACCTGTTTGAAACGGTTGATAGTTTCCACCATGTGCACAGGAATACGAATAGTACGCGACTGGTCAGCTAAAGCTCTAGTTATAGCCTGACGAATCCACCAAGTGGCATAAGTCGAGAATTTGTAGCCTTTTCTATACTCAAATTTTTTCACAGCACGAAAAAGACCAACGTTTCCTTCCTGAATCAAATCTAGTAATGATAACTGTTTGCCAACGAACTTCTTTGCAATCGAAACTACCAAACGCAAGTTAGCCTCAATTAGACGTGTTGTCGCCTCTTGATCGCCTTTTTCTTTTCGTTTTGCCAAAGCAATCTCTTCTTCTGCATTAAGTAGCGGAATCTTACCAATCTCTCTCAAATACATCTGAATCGAATCCTGAGTAATATCAGAATATTCAACTTTTTTATCTACTTTGACCCGCATTTTTTCATAAACGTCGTCCATGGACTTATCCACACCCAAAAATCCTTCCTTACCCTCCACCAAATGTAGACCCTTATTCTCAATTCTATCCAAGAAAAGCTCCATTTCTTCTATATGGTCTTCAGCCTCCCCAAAAGTAAAGATAAGCTCATTCTCTGTAATGAACCCTCTTCGCATACCTCGTTCTATCAGTTGATACAGAACTTCTTCTGAAGGCGCGGAAGATCTCTTATACCTTGTTTGTGGCTCTGGGTGAGTGCTTTTCTTTGTTGACTTCTTTGCGCGCGTCTTGGCTGCAGGTTTTTTCGCTGCTGCCATTCGCTTCTTTTTCGAAGCTGTTTTAGGCATAATACTACTAAAATTACGCCTCAATTGAGTAATTTTGTATACTGCTCAATTAAAGCTCTTAGACGGTCTTCATCGCCAGACAATTCTGCCTGACGGATAGCCGCTTCTAATTGTTTGCGCTTAGCATCGTGTGATTTTGATGCAATTAAGCTTAAATGTCGGGAAATTTCTTCACGCACTTGGTCTCTTGTAAATCCGTCAATCAACTCTTTAGCGCGAATGACGCTAGCACTAAGCTTGGAAATTTGACTCTCCAGCCCAATTGTTGATAAGTGATCTTGGAATAATGAGAAAAATGTGTTCTGCGTGTGATTTTCCGATTTGCGTTGATTATATAGGATGATGAACTCTTTGTAAATACGTTGCCATGGATCTGGTAAATCATCTATTTTGAGCCTTGGTAAGATATCATTGACCGCGTCCTCTTCAGAAAATAGTAGTCCGATAAGAAAAGAAGCCGCTTTTTCGCTAAGCGTAGTAATTTTCTTTACTTCTGTTTCTGCTGAAAATGTTTTTGGTTGCGTTGTAACTGCCTCTTTCTCTTGCTTAGTAAGCATACCTCGTAGAATCGACGTTTCAACATGAATCACGTCACTCAGTTTCTGAATCCAATGCTCCTGGTCCAAATTATCCGCTAGCCTACTGATCTCCTGCAAAATAAAATGAGCCATCGCTCGCTTACCATCAACTTCCGAAACATTATAATCATCAAGGGCTTTGGCAAAATAATAATCCATAACATGAACAGGCTTTTGTGCTAGCGTAACCCAACGCGCTGGATTTTTTTGCACCAAATCATCTGGGTCTTTTCCGTCTGAAGGTAAAATTTGGATTACTCTGATATCAAAACCCATCGACTGTGCAATCCTTATTCCACGACGAGCTGCTTCAAAACCAGCCGCATCTCGATCGAAAGAAAAAATTAAACGATTGGTTATCTTTTGCAATTGTCTAAGCTGTGATTCGGTTAGAGCTGTACCAGACGACGCAACAATATTTTCTACTCCAGCTTTATGCGAAGCAATAACGTCTAAATTTCCTTCAACAATAATCACTGCTTTTTCACGACGAATTGCGCGTTTAGCCAAGTGTAGTCCAAAAAGAACATCACTCTTGTGGTAAATCATGGTCTCTGGCGAATTTAAATACTTAGGAGCATTCTCTTCCTCTTTTAGAAGCCGGCCAGTAAAACCAACTAAATGACCTGCTGAGTCGAACAAAGGTATCATCAGTCTACCTCGGAAGCGATCAATGAGCCCATTACCAGATTGTCGAAATTTAGCTAAACCGGCAGCAGTGATCTGATTCTCAACAAACTCCTTGCCTAGCAAAAACTGGACCAGAGCGTCCCATCTTTCTGGCGCATAACCAAGTTGAAATTTTTTTGCTAGCTCATCATCGATTCCACGTTGTTTGAGATACTGTCTGGCTACTCCACCTTCGTCATGCTTGTGCAATATTGTTTCATAAAAACGTCCAGCCAGCTCGTGCAAGCCAAAGATAAACTGTTTTTCATCCCTTCCTTTCTCTGGTGTAAACTCAGGAATTTCCACTCCTGCTTTTTTTCCTAAAAATTGAAGAACTTCTGGAAAAGTCATGCCTTCCAGCTCCATTAAAAAACTAAAAATATCGCCACCCTTATCGCAACCAAAGCAGTGCCAAATATCTTTTTCGCGAGAAACGTAAAGCGAAGGCGTTTTTTCGCCATGAAATGGACATAGACCCTTAAAATTTCCGCTACCAGCAGGTTTTAGCGGAATGTATTCAGAAACCAGATCAACGATATCGAGTCGCTGTTTTATTTCATCCTTTGGCTCCATGAACCTTAGCTTACACTACCCTCGCCAAACAATAAAGGCGATGTAGACGGCATAACAAGCAAGCAAAAATATTCCCTCATTAAAACTAACGTCCTTATTAGCATCCTTTTTGAGAAACTTGCCTGTATGAATTATGATCAGAAGCGTTAACATTGCCGCTAGTGCAACCAGAGCGTCAGTTAACTGCGCGAGGTTTACTGCGATCGGTGTAATTGTGGCTGTAATGCCAAGAACAAATAAAATATTGAAAATATTTGAGCCTACAACATTACCAACAGCTAAATCCGTCTCTCCTTTTCGCGCTGCTACAATAGC
>JAHISC010000034.1 GCA_018818445.1 Patescibacteria group bacterium
TACTATTGCATCAGGCAGTATTACCGATAGTGCTAAACCAGTACCGATCTCCGCAACTTTCTACGATGCTACTAGCGATGATGGAAAACTCGATAGCGTTGTAGTTGTTTACTCAGAAGTCTTGACCGCCGCAGCAGACGTGTCTGCTGATTGGGCTATTAGCTCAGCCGCGAACTTTGCAGGCCTTGCAGAGGTTGCAGCTTTATGTAACAGCGGAGGAGCCGGAACAAACCAATGTCTTTATACTTTTACTACAACAACAGTTAAAACTGATGTTGGTGACTTAACTTTGACCTATACAGCTGGTACATCAGTCACTGACGGAACAAACACGGCTGATACTATTGCCTTGAGTTCTGGTTCAACTCCAGCCTTTACCGATGCAGCTGAACCTGTGTTAACACAAGTCTTAACTACGACTTTGACCGGTAAAAATATCATTGGATTTACTTATTCCGAAATAATGTATGTAACGATTGGCGCTTCTTCGGCAACTAGAGGAGATATTACTACAGCAGGTACGGTGGCTGGTTTTGGTAGTTTTGCCACCGCAGGAGATGCTACGGTAAATACAACAAAGAATAGTGTAACTGGTAACGGGTCAGCGTCTTTTTATGTTTATTTAGCCAATATCAACGGTGCTATTCTTTCTCACACTAGCGATCCAGGAACAGCTCCAAGCGGCGTTTTCACCCCGGTTGCTTCAGCGGAAATTGTTGATGTGAATAGTAACCAGGTGAATACGGCGGCAACTCAGACAACACTTCAAGTAACTCCTTGGGATTTAACCAATCCAGTAGTTTCTACGATTACTGTTTCAGACCAGGATAATGATGGTCGCATCGATCGCGCTGTGCTGAGCTTCACCGAGGCTTCTAGCTCTATGAAGGATCTAACGTTTACGAACGCCGATGCAACTTTAGGCTCGGCTTCGGCTATTGGAACCTTTACTACAGGCACAGCAAACGATAATACGATAACTTTTAACGCTACCGATGATAGCTTGAATAGTGTAGATACATCGGTCAGTGGTGGGGATTTCATTTATTCAGCGGCTACTACTCAAATTACCGACTATGCCGGTAACTTGTTAGGTGGAGTTACTGCTGCTGGAGCAATCGATTCAGATGACGTTACCGAAACCGATGGTGCCTCTCCGATTGTGACCAGTATTACTCCAGCTTCTGCAGCAGTTGGAGTAGACAATTCGACAAATATTTCCATCACTTTTTCAGAAGCCATGGACGCCGATTTTGCCGAAGGAACTGAATTCACAGTTACTCCAGACCCAGGAGCTTTTGCGACGCCTGTTTGGACCAATAGTGATAAAACAGTGACCCTTACACACTCAAACTTCATTTGTGGCAACAACACCATGACAACAATCGAAGCTGAGGTTGTTGATGCCTCAGCCGGTGCTAACGCATTGAATACATCAGCCTCAGAAGACGGTGACTGGTCATTTGGTGTGATCGGATGTGGTTCTTCTGGTTCATCCGGCACCTCAGCCGCTAAAACTTACGAAGTTGATGTCACAGCTCCTGGCGACAACGATATCTTTGCTCCTGGAGACACGATTGAAATTAAATGGATTGCTGGAGGCACTGGTACAGTCGATTACGCTAATCTCTACTTCTCAGACGATGCCGGCGCAAATCACAGCTTAATTGCCAAGAACGTAGCTAATACAGGCAGCTATACTTGGATTATTCCTGATGTTTACACAACTCAAGGAACAATTCGCGTTCAACTGACCGATTTAGCAGAGATTGTAGCGGAAGATTATGTTCTTGGTTATTTCACCATTGAATCGACAACAGATCATGGTGATATTGGCGATGAAATTACGGCACCAAGTACTGGCACTCAAGGTATTTCACCAGTAACTGGAGAGTTAGAGGATATCTCAGTTGTGTCAGCTGGTGATTATATTAAAAGTCCGTACTTTGACACAGTTTACTACATTGATTCAGCTATGGTGCGGCATCCGTTTATGGACCGACAAACCTACTTTACTTGGCAAGATTCGTTTGATTCGATCTCAGTGGTAACAGATGCCACTCTTATGACTCTTCAACTCGGTGCTCCAATGTTGCCAAAACCAGGCGTAGTCTTGGTAAAAATTCAGTCAGATGCTCGAGTTTATGCTGTGGTTGATTCGGGAAACATGTTTTCACCAACTCTACGCGCCATTAACGACGAAGCAGTTGCAGAAGCTGTTTATGGAGTTAATTGGGCCGACTACATCATAGATCTTCCAGTTACACTGTTCCCACGCTTCCAGTTTGGTGATTGGATTTACGGCACTGGTGACATCTCAATTAACAAAAGCCTCATGAAAACTAGAGCTGAAGTAAACAGCTAATAAGTTTAATAAAACCCTGTAGTGAACCTAAAAGATTCTACTACAGGGTTTTGTGATACAATAGTTTCATGTTTCGAGTTAAATCAAAAAACAATTTAGCCAGGCATGGACGTTTAGAAACGGCTCATGGTGCGATTGAGACGCCGTTTTTTATGCCTATTGCCACGCGTGGCGCTGTTAAAACCATGTCTTCCGAAGATGTGCGTGATTTAGGAGCTCAAATTGTTTTATCAAATACCTATCATTTACTTTTGAGGCCTGGTTCAGAAGGTATGAAAAAACTTGGTGGCTTGCATGAGTTTATGCATTGGGGCAAGCCAATTTTGACTGACAGTGGCGGCTATCAGGTGTTTAGTTTAGCTAAGATTAATGCCACTGATGATGACGGAGTTTCCTTTCAGTCTCACATCGACGGCACGCGTATTCGACTCACTCCAGAAGGTTCTATGGCCATGCAAGCGGCTATTGGGTCAGATATCATTATGCAGTTCGATGACGTAGCAGCAGGCGATTCGAGTCGAGAGCGCTACCAGGAAGCAATGGAGCGGTCACTTGGGTGGGCTAGGCGTTGCAAGGATAGTTATGACCAGAAGCAACAGATATTTGGTATTGTTCAAGGTGGCACTCATGAGGATTTGCGACGACAAAGTGCAGAAGGGCTAATGGATATTGGTTTTGACGGATATGCTATAGGTGGTCTTTCTGTTGGTGAGAAACGAGAGGATGCTTTTCGAATTACCAAGTTTTTGGGCTCTACTTTGCCTGAAGATAAGCCACGCTACTTTATGGGCGGCGGCATGCCCGAAGAAATTGTTTATTATGTTAGCGTTGGCGTGGATATGTTTGACTGTGTTTTACCAA
The DNA here is from genome assembly GCA_018818445.1 of Patescibacteria group bacterium. GTDB lineage: Bacteria > Patescibacteriota > Patescibacteriia > UBA9934 > UBA9934 > JAHISC01. The sequence goes on from JAHISC010000034.1 coordinate 3,227, forward strand.
CCCGTAATGCTCGTCACGGTACTTTGTTTGTTTGGAAACAGGATCCGAAAGAAGCAGTTCGTCATGCTTTTCAGCTGGCACAAGAAGGAGCCAACGACGCCATGATCGCCGAAAATCTTTACCAGTCCATTTCTATTACCAAAGAACCATATGCTTTTGATTTATCACCGATAGATCAATTTAGCGATGTTGTGTCATCCAAAACTTACACTAAGGCTTATTTACGTCATCTTTTCAAAACCGATGAAATGTTAGGACTGCGTTTGGCTACAATGCAAAATTTAGGATTTTATTTACGACTAATGAAAGAACTGCGTCGCGTGATATAATGCGTTTATGGAAAAGATTTTGGCTAGTATTCAATATTTCTTTGTTGATTTAGTTACGGATTTGGTTCGTTGGCCTTTTTGGTGGTATTCAAAAGGGCTGATTTTGGTTACTGGCTGGATTTTTCATTCAATTAGTAACTACAGCCGATCTTTAGCCCTTTGGGTGTGGATAAAAAATATCTTTGTTCCAATGTTTGGTGCTCGAGATATACAAAGCCGTTTAATTAGCTTTTTTGTCAGACTGGTACAGATTATTGCCCGATCATTTATGTTACTGATTTTTTCAATTTTGATGATCATTGCTCTCGCAGCCTATATGATTTTTCCTGTTTTTTGTGTTTATGGCTTAATCAATCAATTGATTCTGTAATATGGATGATCAGAATGGAAAATCAATACCTCAAGGTACACCAGGAGTTTCAGTTGGAGCCAGGTTCTGGTTTTTTGAAAATAAGATCAGTGGGGGATCATTGAATGCTCGCGAAGCCAAGTTATTAGGTCAGCGTTTGATTCTTATAGCTAGTCTTCTGGTCACAGTTTTTCTTTTGGCTCTGGCAATTTTTGGTCTAGTTATTGATTACCAGGAAAATCCCTCATACTTATTCCAAATTGACACCTATTTCACAGCCAGCCCATACATGTTAGCTATGTGGTTTGGACTGTTGAGCATTTCATTTATTTTCTTTAGAGCTTTTGAAGGAAGAACGAAAAAGAAGTTCATGCCGAAAGTAAAACCAAAGGCAACGCTCAATGTATCCTATTTACCGTCTCTCGATATCGTGGAAAAACACGGCAATATCGGCGATTTACTTTCTACAGACGCTTGGGAAACAGTCAAAGCAGCTTATGAATTAGCAGACAAGGGTGGGCATAGCCAGGTGTTACCAGTTCATTTGTTTGCCGCTTCTCTAAGTTCAACTCAAGTGCGGACTCTTTTTATGCGTCTTGGAATTGGCTTTGATGATATTAAGGATGCTCTGCGACGAAACATGAATACAATTGAAAAAGGTTCAACAGATTTTGGTACTAAAGCGCGGACAATCATCTCTTTTGCTTTTCTTAGGGCTTTGAAAAATGATCGTCAGGCAGTCTCTTCCATAGAAATTTTCGCTGAGTGCTATGCTCAAGATGAATTTTTACAAGAGCTCCTATATTCAATCGAAATTGAAAAAGAGGAAGTAGAAAATACTATTGAATGGATTATTATCAATGATCGCTTACAAGAGCGCTACCATCAATTTCGTAGGGCTGCTGGTTTTAAGTCGACTGGTGCCATGAATAAGGCTTATACATCAGTCGAAACTCCATTCCTGGATAGAGTTAGCGAGGATTTGACTTTAGCCGCTGTACGAGGACGTTTGCCGATGCTGGTTGGTAGAGACAGAGAAGTTGAGGAATTACTTCGTTCTATAGAAGGTGGCCGGCAAAGCGTGGTTTTAGTTGGTGCACCTGGCGTAGGTAAAAAAGCTATAATTTACGGTATTGCTGAGCGAATGGCCGCTGAGCGAGTACCGGAAATTTTGCAGGATAAAAGATTGGTAAAAATTTCAGTACCACATATCGTTAGTGCCGACGCTGGCTCGGGAGCTGAAGAAAGAATGCTTTATGCTTTGCAAGAAGTGGGAAGATCAGGAAATATTGTTTTGATTATTGAAAATATCGATCAAATGATCGGAGGTATGGCAGGTGGAGTAGATCTTTCACCGATTCTAGCTTCTGAGTTGGAAAAAGGTTATACCTTTGTGATTGCAACTACGACGCCGCAAGGTTATACATCAGCTGTAGAACGTTCAGTACTGGCTCAACAATTTACCAAGATTCAGGTCGAAGAGCCTTCCAGAAACGAGGCAATTCATATTTTAGAGTCAAAGATCGGAGCAATTGAAAATATAAACAAGGTAATCTTCTCTTACCCGGCACTAGCAAAAATAGTCGACTTATCAGAGCGTTACATGCATGAAAATTATTTGCCAGAGAAGGCCATTCTATTAGCACAAGAGGTTGGAAATTTAGTAATGAATCGTGGCCAAGAATGGGCGAAGATAACAGAGGATGATGTCGCAGAGCTGATTTCGCAAAAAACAAATATTCCAATGACTGATGTATCAGCTGAAGAAGGAGCAAAACTTCTAAATCTAGAAAGTAAGATGCATGAGCGTATTATTGGTCAAGAAGAGGCAGTAAAAGCTGTTTCTTCAGCTTTACGTCGAGCTCGAGTCGAATTACGCAGTGAAAAACGGCCAATTGCAAACTTTTTATTCTTAGGCCCAACAGGTGTAGGTAAAACTGAATTGGCTAAAACTACTGCTGAAGTTTATTTTGGTAATGAAGAGTCAATGCTTCGTTTTGACATGTCCGAGTATCAAGATAAATCGTCTATTAATCGTTTGATTGGTATGCAAGGTGAAGGTGGGTTACTAACGGAAGCGGTTCGTAAAAATCCATTCTCTCTTCTTTTACTCGATGAGTTAGAAAAAGCTGATCCAGATATTCTAAATCTATTTTTGCAAGTCATGGACGATGGCCGCCTAACCGATGGTGCCGGACGAACTATTGATTTTACTAATGTTATTTTGATTGCTACTTCTAACGCTGGTACACAATACATCCAGGACGAGGTTGAGAAGGGAATATCGCTAGAGGTAATTAAAGAACATTTACTGGAAGAAGAATTACGCACTATCTATCGTCCAGAATTTTTGAATCGTTTTGACGGAGTAATGGTCTTCAAACCGCTTACTCAGGAGAATGTGGAGGCTATTGCGCATTTGATGATGCAAAAAGTAGCTAAACGTTTGGAAGCTAAAGGGATTACTTTTACAGCTAATGATCAGGCAATTCGCGAGCTAGCAGAAAAAGGTTATGATCCTAAGTTTGGCGCGCGACCGTTGCGTAGGGTGATTCAAGAGAATGTAGATAATGCTGTAGCAGAATTCTTGCTCCAAGGTAAGGTTAGCCGTCGTGATACACTAGTTTTGGAGCCAGGCGGCGCTATCCGTGTCGAGAAAGCCGCTGAGTTGTAGTAAAGCATCATTTCGATTAAACTGCTGTTGTATGTCAGATTGGTGGATTTATCCGATTTTTGGAGCTTTTCTCCTCTCAGTTATTCTTACCGATGTTTTCCGCCAGTTGGCGATTAGATTTGATTTTCTTGATCGACCAACCAAAAAACGCAAAAAACATCTTTTTGCTGTTCCTACTTTGGGCGGAGTGGCGATTTTTTTTGCTTTTCTAATTCCAACCCTAATTGTTTTGGCTCACACCGACCATTTTACTTCAGGAGAGATTGAGATAAGGCATTTCATGGGATTTTTCGCAGGAGCCGCGATTTTGATTATAGGAGGTTTGCTTGATGACAAACTTGATCTTTCACCAAAATATTCAATTATTTTCCCAGTTGCTGCTGCTTTAATCGCCGCAATTGTTGGTATTGGACCATCTAAAATCACTAACCCACTTGGCGGTGCTTTTGAAATTGTTGAGACAGCCGCTTTTATTTTCACTTTTATTTGGCTACTAGGTATGAGTTACACTACAAAACTTTTGGATGGCATGGACGGTCTTGCTACTGGTGTTACGGCCATTGGAACGTTTATGATTGCTCTTTTGGCTCTCTCTGCCGCCTATTTTCAGCCAGACGTTGCACTTTTGGCTTTAATTGCTTTTGCAGCACTGATTGGATTCCTTATGTGGAATTTTCATCCGGCACAGATTTTTCTTGGCGAGGGAGGGAGTACTTATATTGGGTATCTACTTGGAACGATTGCAATAATCTCTGGCAGTAAAGTAGCTACAGCTTTATTGGTAGTTGGTATTCCCGCCTTTGATATTGTTTTTGTTATAACACAACGTATTTTAAAAGGTAAACCAATTTTTGTTGGCGACAGATTACATTTACATCACAAGCTATTTGATATTGGTTTTTCTCAGCGTCAAATTGTTATTTTCTACTACTGTATTGCAATAGTTTTCGGGCTTACAACTTTAATTTTCGCCAGCTGGCAGAAACTCATTGCTTTATTTATTCTTTTTGTTTTAATGTTCTTTGCCAGTATATTAATTGGTCGAAATAAAAGAAATATATGAAATCAGCCTACATTTTTATGATCGCGCTTTTTATTATCTTGACTATCGCAGCCATAATCATTTTTTTACCAAGAACAGCTTCTTCATTAAAGGAGATAACTGTACTTGATAGGCAAATCAAAGTTTTAGTGGCTGATTCGACCTCAGAGCGCATCAAAGGCTTGTCTGGAATAGAAACTACAGGTCTTGATGCTGATGGGATGCTTTTTGTTTTTTCAGATTCTGCTGTGCGTCAATTTTGGATGCACGGCATGGAGTTTGATTTGGATGTTGTTTGGATTGCAGACGATAAAGTAGTTAAAGTTAATTATGATTTACCTGCTCCAAAAAAGGGTGAGTCTACAGCTAAGATGAGTTCAGATCCGTTTTCAGTTAATTATGTTTTGGAGCTGCCAGCTGGGAAAGCGGAATTTTACGATTTATTTCCAGGTCAAATTATCAAATTCGATTGATTCTCAAGTAACTGACTGCGATGTGTGATGATCATCACTTATATGGGGCAAATGATAGTGATTTATCCAACTCTTGACTAAAGATAGCGATTTTGTTACACTTGCCCCGTTGAAATTAACTGCTCGGAGTAGGCTTAATCGCCAGATAGGCGAGCCGAGTCCAGCGAAAAAAATATGTTGGCAATTATTAAAACTGGAGGAAAACAATATTTAGTTACAGAAGGTAAGGAGCTTAAAGTCGAAAAGCTTGAGCTTGAAGATGGAGCTAGCCTAGAGTTAGAAGCAATGTTGATTACAGATGAAGAAGCTAAAGACGTCAAGGTTGGTACACCGTTTGTTGCTGGAGCAAAGGTTACGGCAAAGGTTTTAGAAGGTGGTCGAGAAAAGAAAGTTTCGATTATCAAGTACAAGCCAAAAACACGTTACCGCCGTAATGTTGGCCATCGTCAACCATTTACCGTGATCAAGATCGAAAAAATCGGTTAAGCACGTACGGCACGGATGTTAACAGCTAAACACAGATTGAAAAACGGATTAGGACAAATTGTCCTCGTCCGTTTTTAGGTATCACGTCTTCCCAGTAAAGCATCACCAAGCGTCACTTCATCCGTGTATTCAATATCAGCACCCATTGGCAAACCTCGTGCCAGTCGAGTAGTTTTTGTGCCAAATTGTTTGATACGTCTGGTTAAATACATGATTGTTGTTTCTCCATGAACGTCCGGTGAAAAAGCAAGAATAACTTCTTTTATTTTTGGATCAGCTTCAAGTTTTTTTATTAATGCTTCAACATTAAGTGCCTCAGGCGTGTCACCTTCAACTGGATTAAGCTTGCCACCCAAAACAAAATATTTACCATTAAAAGCATCGGTCGCTTCAATTGTAGCAATATCGCGTGACTCAGCTACTACGCACAAAACATTTTCTTGGCGTCGTTTGTCTGTGCAAATGTCACAAATCGGAGTTTCTGTATAAGCAAAACACTCTGAACAGGTGATGACATTTTGTAAATTAGCAATAGCTCTGCCGATCATGTCTAGGTCGTGTGGTGACATTCGGAGTAAAGAAAAAGTATAGCGCAAAGCTGTTTTTGGCCCCACGCCAGGCAGCTTAGAGAGCGCAGCCATTACGTTATGGATTGGAGTAGGAAATCGTCTCATAAAGCCACGCTAGTTTACCAAATCTTTACCAAAGAGGCCACTTATACTATGTAAAAAAAGACCCCTGTGCTATTCTAGAGAAAATTTATAAAAATATGTACAAGCCAAATAAATACATTTATTGGATCCCGAGAATTTTTTCCATTGCTTTACTTCTTTTTTTGGCTATGTTCTCTTTGGATATTTTTGATTCAACTTCAAGCTTTTTGGAAATAGTTATTGGTCTCTTAATGCACAATATTCCGGTTTTTGTCTTGCTTATTGTTTTAATCATCTCCTGGAAACACGAAATTGTCGGCGGTATTGGTTTTATTGCGGCCGGGTTACTCTACATTGCTTTACTAATTAGCGGAGGTTTTGAGTGGTATATGCTTTCTTGGGCGGCTATGCTCTCGGGCCCCGCTTTTCTAGTTGGCGGATTGTTTATAATCGGCTGGTGGCAGAAGAGAAGTCAAGAAAAATAAAACTTGGGGTCAGGTCGGGTTATGGGCATTCTGTGAATAAATTTGATGTTCAGAAAATGCCCATAACCCGACCTGACCCCTTTTTCTTATTGAATTTAGCTGAGCATTCCTTTCAAGGCATCCAACCCACCCATATCTTTCATCTTGACAGCCAATTCTTTTTGTAATTTTTTCGTAGCATCATTGAAAGCTTCTTTGATGCCTTTTTCAATGTCTGGCGTTGACATACCTTCATCAATCTTTACCCCTTGAACCGACTGGTTGCCGTCAACCGTCACCATTATTTTACCGCCAGCTCCTTTACCGACAATCATCACTTCAGCTAATTGACTTTGTAAACCCTTGGCCTGCTGACGTATATCCTTGATTTGTTTCAGTTTATTGAACATATTTGTAAATTTTGATTATTGAATATTTTTCGGAGGAATTCCTGGCGGTAAGCCAACATTATTTGGATTTGATCCCGGATTCTGAGGTGGCGGGACATAACTTGAATCACGAGCTGAATCTAAGTTTTTAAATGAAGCTCTGGTGGCATCCCAAAACAATTTTACCATGCCTGTAGGTCCATTGCGATGTTTAGCAATATGAATCTCAGCAATATTTTTTTCTTCTGGCGATAATTCGTCTTGAGTATAGTTTCTGTCTGCTGATTTTCGGTAAAGGAACATGACTACGTCAGCATCTTGCTCAAGAGAACCAGATTCTCGTAAGTGGGATAGTTTCGGAATAGCTGGTTTGGACATTTCTGCAGCACGAGAAAGCTGAGCCAGAGCAATGATTGGGATCTGTAATTCACGAGCAATTTGTTTTAGTCCGCGAGATATTTCCCCTACTTCCTGAGTACGATTATCACTTTTAGTAGTGCGCCCTTCCATTAACTGAAGGTAGTCAATGACAATGAGACTGACGCCGTGCTCCGCATGCAATCGTCGAGCCTTGGTACGGATTGACATGATGTTAGCAGAAGGGGAGTCATCAATAAAAATTGGTGCTTCAGATAGAGTAGAAAGAGCTTCACCTATTCGTGGAAAATCATCTTCTTTATCAGACAGATTACCAGAACGCAATTTCCACAAATCAACGTTAGCCTGAGCGCAAATTAAACGATCAACTAGCTGCTCCTTTGACATCTCGAGCGAGAAGAGACCAACTGGTTTTTTAACATTAACACCAACATGACGCACAATATCTAGAGCAAAACTGGTTTTACCAACCGAAGGTCTTGCTGCCAAAATGACAAGATCAGATTTTTGTAAACCACCGAGTAGATTGTCTACTCCCTTAAATCCACTGGCCACTCCTCTTAATTTTCCACGATCGCGGTGGAGCTCATCGATTCTTTCAAAAGCCCCGGTTAAGACAGTGTGAATCGGTGTAAAACTTTGTTTAATAAAATTTGAAGAAACACTAAAAAGATTTCGTTCAGCTTCATCGATCAGTATATCAATATCTTCTGTTTCATTGTAGCCAAGCTCAATGATTTTTCCTGCCGCA
>JAHISC010000035.1 GCA_018818445.1 Patescibacteria group bacterium
AAACACTTCAAAGGCCAGACTTACGAAGTTATTGATACAGCCAAGCACAGCGAGACACTGGAGGAGCTTGTTATTTATCGCAATGTTGAAAACGGTGAAATGTGGGCACGTCCGGTTGCTATGTTTGAAGAAACTGTTGAAGCAAACGGTCAGGAGTTTTTAAGATTTAGTTTTTTAAGAGAAAAGTAATATGTCAAAGCGAGCTTTTATCATTCACGGTTGGGGAGGATACCCGGAGGAAGGTTGGTTTCCTTGGTTAAAGTCAGAACTCCAAAAACTTGGTTTTGAAGTCATAGCTCCTTTAATGCCTAAAACTGATGAGCCCGAAATAGAATCTTGGGTTGGCAAAGCAAATGAAGTAGTCAACGAAATCGATGAAAATACATATTTTATCGGTCACAGTATTGGTTGCCAGGCCATACTTCGTTTTCTGGAGCAAAAAGAAGGACAGGTTGGCGGTATTATTTTAGTGGCTCCTTGGCTCGAGGTTAGTGGTATAGAGGAGGATATAGAAATTGCACGTCCGTGGTTAGAAACTCCGATCGATGGCGAAAAGATTGCGGATATGACAGAAAATAAGTTGGCAATTTTTTCCGACAATGACCCCTTTGTTCCTATGTCAAATACATCTATTCTTAAAGAGAGATTTGGTTTCGAGACATTGGTAATCCCGAACTCTGGCCATTTTAGTGGAGATGATGGCATAACTGAGCTCCCAGCAGTCTTAGAAACAATAAAAAATTGGCAATAAATATGTATCCATACGAAGAAATTGTGAAGCCTGGAAAAACGGAATATTTAGTCCAGTTAAGTTATTTTGCAATTTTCTTTTTAATTTTCTTTTATATCTTTAAAGAAATTGTTGGTTTATTAGTTGTTATTGCAGGCATCTGGTTGCTTGGGATGATCGTCACTTCGCAAAAAAAGACCAAAGTAGAAATTTTAGGTGATGAACTGGTCGTAACAGGTAAAAAACTGGAGGAGAGAGCTAAAGTTAAGGAAATTGCCGAAGTTTCAAAATGTTTTTTCTTAAAATCTAAGTACAGCGCCTCAGCCCATCCTTACAAGCGCCAAACGCCTTCACAAATTACTCGCATGAGACTTCAACATTATCCTGGGGTTTTTCGTGGCATCATAATTCGCTTCCAGGACGGACGACAAATTGCTGTACCAACACACCAGCCGAGTGAATTAATTTCAGCGTTGGGTTTGCCTCAAGCTGACTACTAAGTTATGACTTATGACGTTGTTATTGTGGGAGCGAGTTTTGCCGGTTTAACTTTGGCTCATCATTTGCCAAAAGATTTACGAGTTTTACTTGTCGATATTAAGCCTGAACCAGGTTCGACGGTTGAATCAACTGGTCTCATTACCACAAAAACTTATTTAGAATTTAAAAGTTTTCTCGATATTGACCACTACATCACCAATCCCATCTCAGCTATTTGTGTGGTTGCGCCAAGTTTTGATGATTATTTTGTGTCTAGCGTGGCTGAACCTTGGATTTATCAAACTGACACCAAAGCTTTAGTCAAAGCCATGGCTGAAACTGTTCCAGCTAATGTCGAGATTAGGATGAAGACTGCTTTTTTGGGATTGGTTGAGGGTGACACTACTAAGATCAGAATTAGAAGCAACAGCTCAGCAGAAGAAGTGATTGAAACAAAAGTATTAATCGGCGCTGACGGTTCACACTCCAAAGTAGCCGCGGAAATTCCAGAGCTTAGTCAAAATGATCGTTTTTTGTTTGGTTATGAGCAGGTTTTCTTCGGCTCAGTAAATTTAGACGAGCGGCCAGCCGAGACGATTTATCATTTTTGGTTTGGTGAATTTTCGTTGGGTTATGGAGGCTGGCTTTCGCCGACAATAATTGATGGACGCCCTGCTTTTAGAGTTGGACTGGCAAAATTAGAAAAAGATCGAGCTCAAGCAAAAGAATTGACGCAAGAATTTGTTGAGCTTTTGTTGAATAAGAAAATTATTTCCATTGAAGGAGCTGTCGAAAAACCAGGCTACATTTTTGGTAGTCTAATTCCGATCAACGGTGTCAGAAAACATCTCACTTACAAAAATACTTTACTTATTGGTGATGCCGCTGGTTTTTGCGGTGCTTTTGCGGCCGATGGTATTAAAGGTGCTGTTGTCTCAGGCAAAGAGTCGGCTAAATTGGTCGAACAATTTTTAGCTGGCGATCGACAGGCATTGAGTTTACTGCCTCAAGCAATGAATCAGCATGGCGGGCTCATCAAGTATTATGCTAAGCAGATGAAATACCGCTGGATTTGGGACCGCATGAAGAGCAATCGAACGTTCACGGCCATGTACTCAATTATTAAGGCGGAAAGAGCTACTTTTCTCAATCAATTCTGTGACAGTAAAGATAAACATCAAAGTTTAGCCTGGACTGTGCTCAAATTTAAATATTTGCCAAAATTGATTAAATACAGCTGTTTTATTATGTTGGATTTTTTTAAACGCTCCTAAAAATACGAACTCCCTCACACGACGAGGCGTGGAGGGAGCAGGGTGGCCCGAGGTGACGCAGGAGGCGTCGGTCTAGGCGTAGAAGACGGGATCGCTGGGAGTGTGAATCCGCTCGATGCCCAGGTCGATCGGGCGCTCGAAGATGTTCTCTGGCGTGTCGATCTTGTCCTTCTTCGGCAGCTTCTTGAAGCTCTCACCGGGCGAGGTGTGAAGGATCTGACGCTGACCGTCGGTCATGCCGAGGAAGCTGGAAGGAACGAAGTGGAAGTGCGGTTCACCGCTGGAGTCGAGGGAAATCAACATCTGTGATGGTCTCCAAATGGAGGGTTGGTGGTTTGGGGAACGACTTGCGGCAGAAATATATCAGAGTAAAATACATTTGTAAAGTATCATGTGTAATCTATGAGTGATGAACATCAAGATTTGAAAAAAGGAGTCGATTTTATTGGTACCAATTGTATTTTTTATTGTCACGATGGCGCCGGTAATGTACTTTTGCACAAAAGAAGTAAGAATTGTCGTGATGAGCATGGTACTTGGGATTGCGGTGGTGGTGCTATGCGTTTTGGTGAAAGCTTTGAGGACACTGTGCGTCGTGAGGTTAAAGAAGAGTATGGGGTTGATCCGATTGAAGTAGTTTATGTGAAATCGAGGAGTATAGTCCGTAATAACGAAGATGGGGTTAGTCACTGGATTGCTAACTTGCATTTGGTTCATGTTGATCGTGAATCAGTAGTTATATGTGAACCTGAGAAAATCGATGAAATTGGTTGGTTTCCATTCGATCGATTTCCCGAACCGCTTCATCCTGGCTTTAAGCATGATGTAGAATTAATGAAAGAATATTTAAAAAATCTATGAGTTTAGAAAATGAAAGCGCTTGGGCGAGAGAGAAAGCTGAACTACAAGCCTTGGCCACCAACATAATCCGAGAACATCAAAATGAACCTCAAGAAGAATTGTTTAAGTTGATGGAAGAACTTAAAAGAGAAGAGACTACTGGTGAAGTAGCACGTCTTATGAGTGATTGGTCACAGAAGAAGCGAATGCTTTTGCAGGATCAAATTTATTGGTCTCTTTCAAAAGAAGATCAAGAAAAGTACCTAGATTTTATTAAATAAGACAAACCCGCTTGGCAGCATACGCGGCCAAGCGGGTAGTTGTGGCGACATCGAGTTGTCGTGTACAAGTCCCCCAACATCCTTACCAAGGATGTAGTTTTTTTTCGTCGAAACGAACGGTAAACGGCGAACACTAGGTTCCAATCTACTATATCTACCAGCATGGCTTTGGTCAATATATTTCTAAACAGATGAAGCTAGTCTTGACAATCCGCGCGATTTCGGGTAGAATTCGCCGGTGACTCAGAGCCTGGGAGGCAAAAATAGATGCAGGAACCGTTCGAAGTTTCTGGGGACCGATTCATGCGAGAAGCTGTCTGGACACCTATTGACCAGACAACATGGTTGACCATCTCGGTGGTCGTAGGCTTGAGCGCGACACTGATCTACGAAGACACCGTCTTTGTTGTAGGTGTCGTAGGCTTCATGACAACGGTGATGCACTTCGTCTGGCATCGCCGTAGTCGATCCTGGCGAAGGATGAGCCTGCCGACCAAGCGCGACATGCCATGGGTAGTGGGCCTGCTACTCGGAGTATTCATCGGCTACGCGGGGTTCTATCCCGTGTATACGAGTATTGGAATGGCTGTTGTTGCCGCCCTGACGATCGCCCTCGTCTGGGGATTCTGCGCTATCACGCGCCACGCCTTTGGCCACTTCAGCTAGTCTCAACACAAGACTCGTTTCGTGCGCCGGGATCTCAATGGTCCCGGCGTTTCGTTTTTTATGTTATTATTTGAAGATAATTATGGAAATAGACGACATTCTAGAACATGAAAGAGAAAAACATGAACGATTAGATTCGCTGCTAAATTATATTTCATTTGGCATTGGTTCGATAATTTTTGTTATTTTTTTTGCAGTTGTGTTGGCACTGGTTTTTTGGTTTCTTAGTCCTCAGACTGGTACTGTAGTTGCCGAGCCGCACATTGTACTTTTAGATGAGTTTGTGGAAGCTCTCGAAGCAACCGAGAATCCTGAAATTTTTGACATGCGTTCAGAAAAAGATTACTCAGCTAGCCACATTCCAAGAGCAGAGATGGTCAAAACAGATAAATGTCATACTTTTGGTATTGATGTTTGCTCACGAAAATCAAGCTGCGACTCAACTACAACGGCCTTTTATTATTCAGTTAAAGGTGAAGATTATCATGAGGTAAGATATGCTTTATCTGTCAGTAAATCATCTTGTTGGTCAGAAGTTTATTTATTGGAAGGTGGCTTTGTAGCTTGGAATAGCTCTGGTTTAGAGACTGAATAAAACTAAAAAACAATTAATTAATAAAAGAAATATGACAAACAAACAAAAAAACTTGTGGGGAATACTCAGTCTAATATTGCCAGTATCAACTATAGTCGTTGTTTTAATAGCTTATGGCATTGTCAATTTTACTTTCTCTGCAATCTCTGCGTCAGGAACGTCTGATTTAGCGTCTACCGTAGGAAGTTTAATCAATCTTATTTTAGGACTTGTTGGAATTTTGGCAATTATCGGAATCCCAGTTGGCCTTATTGTTGGAATAATATTACTGGTTACCAAAAAGCCAGAGCCACCTCAGGAATAACTATGTTATAATGCACTTCCGATTCAATAACTAGAACAATTCTATTTATGCCCAAACTCGAAGAAGTGTATCGACGACTACAAAAAAGTAAAAAAGAGCGACGTGAAATTAATAAAATGGTCGGTGACGAATTAAAGTCAAATCCAAGGTATCAGGAAATCCTAGAGGAAGCCAAAACATTGCGTGAAGAAAAGAAAGGAATTGAGCAAGAAGTAAAATCAGGGTCTGATGGAGATAGACTGGACGACCTGAAAATTGATATTGAAACAGACCAAGAGCTTTTAGCTGATTTGGTTGTTAATATGTACGCCAAAAATGAGAATGTGGAAATTGTTGATGAAAACGATGAGAAGTGGTATCCGCAATTCAGGGTGACCTACAAAAAAACCAATTAATTTGCTATACTGGAACAAAATAACCACACTTTTATGAAGTATTTTTCTTTTAGTTTAGCGCTTGCTCTACTTCTGTTTTCCCCGGTGGCCGTATCAGCCGCACAATTTGAGGGAGCTGAAGAGTACACACTCAGTTCTGAGCGCGTTGTTGAAGATAACTTATACAGTGCTGGCACAAATGTCATTATTGCAGGCTCAGTAAATGGTGATTTGTTTGCCGCAGGCTCCAATGTGACCATCACTGGCTCGGTTAGTAACGACGCTGTACTGGCTGGAGGCAATGTTCAGGTTCTTGGGCGTACCGGGGACGACCTAAGAGTTGCCGGTGGAACGGTTATTATCGGCGAAGATGTTGGTGGAGAAGTATTGGCTGCAGGTGGTATGCTCACAGTTTCTAATGCGGCAGATATTGGTGGCAAGGCTTATTTAACAGGTGGTCTGATTACGATCGGCGGTACTTTTAATGGTGATGTTTTGATTGACGGCGATGAAGTTAGATTTGATGGAGTTATCAATGGTAATGCTGTAATTAAGGCTCAAACTACCTTTGAAATCGGAGACAATGCTGTTGTGACAGGAGTTTTAAAGTATGAAGCACCAGATGTTGTTAACATTCCAGCCTCTGCTCAGATTGGCTCAGTTGATTTTACTAAGATAACAGTTGGTGACAGAACACCGGATTCAGATATGATTTCCGGCAGCTTTGAAGATTTTTTTAAAGGTTTCTCAGTCGCTTTTAAAGTGATGAGACTATTAATGTTGGTAACAACTGTTTTGATTTTCTTCTTTGTCTTTAAGAGTAAGAGTCAGGAAATAACTGAGGAGGGAATTAAAGAATTTGGTTGGAGCCTGCTACGCGGCTTTGTTCTCTTTATTATTGCGCCGATTGCTGTATTAGTACTCTTGGTTACTGTTATTGGTTCAAGTATTGGGTTAATTATTGGAGCCTCATATATCCTAATGCTGTTATTGGCTAAGATATTTGGAGCAATGCTTTTAGGAGCCCTGATTTTCAAATTGTTTAAGTCTAAAAAAGACAAGAAAGAAACTCTAACTTGGCCAGCTGCCTTAACAGGAGCAATTGTTTTTTGGCTTCTTGGCCTCGTTCCAGTGATTGGCTGGATTGCAAGAGCGGTTTTCATGCTTACTGCCTTGGGTACAATTCTATATCTCTGGTACAAACAGGTGTGGATGAAGCGCTAGTTGACTGACATTAAAACACTGTTCTCGCGATCTATCTTTTCTGAATGATTTGGTCATGTGGACAGTGTTTTTATTTTACTTGCAATTCAGATGGAAATGCTCTAAAATACCGGAACTTTTGGAAAATCTATTATGAATAACAAAAAGGGTCACAAACGACTAGGTCTCCATGCCTCATTACTGGCGATTATTGTCGTTTTTATTCTTACTGCCTCAGCAGCATTTCCAACGTATTGGAACTCTGGGATTGATGCCATTGGTTTTGGTCCAAAGCTTCCAGACAATGGTTTCCAGCTCGGGCTTGATTTGCAAGGAGGTACGCACCTTGTTTACGAGGCTGATATGTCAGAAATTCCTTCTGGCGACAGAGCTAGTGCCTTAGAGGGAGTTCGTGATGTTATTGAACGGCGCGTTAATGCATTTGGTGTTTCCGAGCCATCAATAGTAACTAATATCTCAGGTGGTAATTACAGAATTGTTATTGAGCTGGCCGGTGTTTTTGATGTTAACCAAGCCATTTCTCTTATTGGTGAGACACCAATTCTTGAATTCAAATTACCTGCTGTGAACGTTGACGTTGAGCCAACAGCCGAAGAACAGAAGACTATCGATACAGCACAAAAGGAAGAACGAAAAATTGCTTTGGAAATTTTGGATAGAGCTTTGAGCGGTGATGATTTTGATAGCTTAGTAAAAGAGAATTCAATTGATTCATATACAAAGAATGATAATGGCTATTACGGATTCATTACTGCCAATGATCCAATTTTTGGTGAATTAGCTAGTGAGATTAAGAAAGACAAACTTAAGCCTGGTGTGATTGATGGTTTGTACGAGTCAAATTCTCAAATGTACGTTGTCAATTTCCTGAATATCGAAGATGAAGAGTTTGTTGAAGCTTCGCACATCTTGATTTGTTTCAAGGGAGCAACTCAATGTACCAATGAACGTTCACAAGGTGAAGCTCAAATGATGGTCGAAGAAATATGGAATGATGTAACTACTGACAATTTTGCCGAGATTGCCGAAGAGAAGTCAGACGATCCATCAGCTGCCGGTATTGGCGGCGCACTTGGTGAAGTATCTAAAGGCATGATGGTTGATTCATTTGAGAATGCTTTATTTGCTCTAAAAGATGGTGAAATTTCAAAAGAGTTGGTAGAGACTGAGTTTGGTTACCATATTATTTATCGTGCAGACTCACGCACTGAACCAAAATACGAGATCGCCTATATCGAAATGCCTTGGACTACGGTTTCTGATGTAAAAAACATCGATCCATGGGAGAACACAGCCCTTTCTGGAAAGCATCTCAAGAATGCTTCTGTAGCTTTTGATCCAAACACCAATGTACCTTATGTAGAGATTAGCTTTAATGCCGAGGGTGGAGAGCTATTTGCCAGTCTTACCGAAGAGAACGTTGGTAATATTATTGGTATTTTCTTAGACGGTGTGCCAATTTCAACTCCAACAGTTCAACAGGCAATTTATGGCGGCGACGCTACTATTACCGGAAGCTTTTCTATTGAAGAAGCAAAAATCTTAGCTCAACGTTTGAACGCCGGAGCGCTGCCAGTACCAATTAACCTACTTAGTGAGCAAACTGTCGGCCCAACACTCGGACATCTATCATTTGAGCAGAGCATCAACGCCGCACTCATTGGTTTATTGTTGGTCGGACTATTTATGCTCCTCTGGTACAGATTGCCTGGTCTTTTAGCTATCCTTGCATTGTTTGTTTATGCAGCAGTCAACCTAGCTTTATACAAATGGTTGGGAGTTACAATGACACTGGCCGGTATTGCTGGTTTTATTCTTTCCTTGGGTATGGCAGTTGACGCCAACGTGCTCATCTTTGAGCGATTAAAAGAAGAGTTACGAAGCGGACGCGACTTGGCCACAGCTATTGATGAAGGCTTTCGACGCGCTTGGACATCAATCAGAGACGGAAACATTACAACCTTAATTGCAGCCGCAGTACTATTTTCCATGGGTACAGGATTTGTAAAGGGGTTTGCTTTAACTCTTGGATTGGGAATTCTAGTTTCCATGCTCACAGCCATCTTAGTTACTCGAATGTTATTGAAATGGTTCACTAACTGGAAGTTTCTAAGAGCCAACTGGCTTTTTAATGGAAAAAAATCTGAATAATCGTATGAAAAACTTTAACGTTATCGGACTTTCGCGTGTTTGGCTGGGGATTTCCTCAGTTCTCATCATTGCATCAATCGCCTGCATTGCAATTTTTGGTCTAAACTTTGGTATTGATTTTACTGGAGGTAGTTTGATTGAGATGCAATTTGGAGACGAAGTTACTTCAGACGTAATAATCAGCGATTTTCAGGCATTGGGATATGAAGTAACACCGCAAGAGAGCGACAAAGGAATTTGGTTGGTGCGTTTGCAAACGATCACTTCTGAAGAACATACAACTATTCTTGGTCAACTTTCGGATAACCACGAATCTTTCGAGGAACTACGATTTGAGTCGATTGGTCCGGTTATCGGGCAAGAGCTTAAGCGTAAATCGGTTGGAGCAGTGATTCTTTTATTGCTTTTAATCATGTTTTATGTGGCATGGGCTTTTAGAAAAGTTTCTAAGCCTGTTTCTTCTTGGAAGTATGGTTTGCTAACCATTGTTGCCGCTCTGCATGACGTTATAATTCCTGTTGGTGTTTTCTCGGTTCTTGGTCACTTCTATGGCTATCAGATTGATACAGCTTTTATTGCTGCAATGCTTACAATCCTTGGTTACTCAATTAACGATACGATTGTCGTCTTTGACAGAACTCGAGAAAATTTAGTTACCAATCGTCACAGTGATGTTTCATTCGATGAAATTGTTAATAAGAGCGTTATTCAGAGTTTTGGTAGATCAATCAATACTTCAGTCACAACTATGTTAGTTCTCTTGGCAATTTTCTTATTTGGCGCCTTAACCATTAAGCCATTTGTTCTAGCATTGATAATTGGAATCATCTCTGGTGCATATTCATCTATCTTTATTGCCAGCCCGCTACTAGTCTACTGGCAGAAAAGAATCAAATAGCAGATAGATTTAAAAATAAAAAGGCAGGCAGATTAGCCTGTCTTTTTGGTTGACTCAAAATTGATTGGGATATTGCAATCATTTCATACATAAGGCAACTACCAAGAGCGTCTTGATATGATATAATAAAACAAACAAAAAAATGTGAATGAAGTGTTAGTGGACATCCAGAATTTTCTTGTCACAACACCGGTTGAAGTATTGGGAGCATATTTCCTCTTATTCGTTTTTCCGGTGTCAGTTTTTGGCGTTCTTGTTTGGGGATTTTCGGAATTATGGATCGATAGGAAGCAAGGTCAGTATATCGACAGTCTCAAGTGGGATCTGCTGGCTATTGAGATACCACAAGATACAATTCAGACTCCAAAAGGAATGGAGAACTTTTTTGATAACCTCATGGGCAGCAAGTCGTCTATTACTTGGAATGAAAAATGGTTACTCGGTAAAACTCAAGCATTTTTTATCTTTGAAATAGTTTCGAACGAAGGTCATATCCAGTTTTACATTCGTACAACAAAAAAATATCGTGATTTGGTAGAAGCAGCTCTTTACGCACAGTATCCAGAAGCTCAGATTACAGAGGTTGAGGATTATGTCGATATTGCTCCAGATGATTTTCCAAATGAAAATTATGACATGTGGGGTAGTGAGATGGTGCTATCGAAAGAAAACTATTTTCCTCTCAAGACATATGAAATGTTTGAGCATACCGGGGAAAAAGATTTGCGATTTAAAGATCCGATTCTGCCAATGTTGGAGATGATGGGTAAAATGAAGGCCGGAGAGCATTATTGGATTCAGATTATTATTCGTGGTCCAGATGAACAAGATTGGGCTAAGGAGGGCACAGCTTATATTGAAAAAGTTTTTGGTAAAGAAGTTCCTAAGCCAAAGGGTTGGTTTTCCGAGAGCATTGGCTGGATACCAGGTAGTATAGCTGAGCAGCTAGCTGGCGTTGAAATCGGCAAAGAACCAGAAAAGAAAGCCGATGATTTTCGCATGTTTAAGATTACTCCCGAGGAACGTGAGCGGCTTGATTTGGTTGCAAAAAAGATTTCTAAACTTGGCTGGCAGGCTAAAGTTCGTTTTGTTTACTGGGCAAAACATGAGGTTTTCAGAAAAGGTACTATTGCTGCCATGACCAAAGGTATTTTTAATCAATATGCCATTTTGGGAGTGAATAAACTTGGTCTGCACAACCCATCTACTCCGAAAGATGATTATTTTTACATGCTTTGGCAGATGCCAATGAAACAACGCCGACTAATGCAACGATATAAATACCGCAAGCTAACGGCAGGATGTTTACCTTATATTTTAAACTCAGAAGAGCTCGCTTCCTTATTCCACATGCCATCTAGTGGTGCTAGAACTCCAGTTCTGACTTCTCTGGGAGCTAGAAGAGCTGAGCCTCCGGTTGAATTGGGTATTGTAGGTGGTGAACCATCATCGTTTTTAATGAACATGGACAGAACAGAGTCAGATGTTATATCTACGCAGTTTAATATAAAGGATGAGCCATTGTCAGTACCGACTCCTTTGGCGCCAACTACTATGCCTAAGGATGAGACAATTTGGGAAAAACCAGTAGAAGAAAAAACAGATGAACCAATGCCGCGCCCTGGTATGCCAGCACCATTGCCGCCAGGATTAGATTTATCGGCTGATTCAACCGATACAGAAGGTTCACCTGACGATTTACCATTATAGATTTTGCGATGCTGGTGTTAAGGGGAAAGGCTAAAATTTGAGATGAATACCAATATGTCAATGCGCTACGAACATGATCATGAAAACGACGTCATCTATTTTGCGAAAACAAACTTTCGTAATCAGATGAGGACTTTTGGTATTAAAACTGATGATCGCCGACGCCATGCCTACATTATCGGAAAAACCGGTATGGGAAAAACCACTTTGCTAGAGAACATGATTCTTTCCGATATTTACGCTGGCCACGGTTGCGCATACATTGATCCGCACGGTGATACAGCAGAGAAAATTCTCGATTTTATTCCTTCTTGGCGTATCAATGACGTGGTTTATTTTAATCCGTCAGATTTAGAGCACCCGGTTGGATTTAATATTTTGGAAGCAGTCGACGAAGAACTGAAACATTTAGTAGCTGCCGGAATGATGGGAGTTTTTAAAAAGATTTGGGAAAATGTTTGGTCGGCCAGGATGGAGTATATTTTGAATAATACAATTTTAGCTCTTTTAGATACTCCAGGCACAACTTTACTGGGAATCAATCGCATGCTTTCTGATGCTGAATATAGACGCAAAATTGTGGAGCAAGTTAAAGATCCGATCGTTAAACAATTCTGGGTTAAGGAGTTTGAATCGTATCAGAGTAAATTTGCTACCGAAGCCGTGGCTCCTATTCAAAATAAAGTTGGACAGTTCCTATCGGCTTCTATTATTCGTAATATTGTCGCTCAGGCAAAATCAACTATCGACATTAGACGCATTATGGACGATCAGATGATTTTTATTGTTAACTTGTCCAAAGGTCGCATTGGAGAAGATGCCTCACGTCTACTCGGCGGAATGATCATCACCAAAATTCAAATGGCAGCCATGGAGCGAGTTGATATGCCTGAAAATGATCGTCAAGATTTTTACATGTTTGTTGACGAGTTTCAAAACTTTGCTGTGGAGTCGTTTGCTTCAATTTTGTCTGAAGCCAGAAAGTATCGTCTCAATCTAATTATGGCGCACCAGTATATTGCACAGCTAACCGAAGAGGTGCGTGATGCTGTTTTTGGTAACGTTGGTACAATTATTTCTTTTCGAGTTGGCTCACCTGATGCTCAGTTCATGGAAGATGAATTCATGCCACGTTTTACTCCAGAAGATGTTATTAATTTGCCTAAATACGCGATTTACTTGAAGCTGATGATCGATGGAGTTACTTCAATGCCATTTTCAGCCGACACATTGCCACCGATTGGTATGAAGACTGGCAGTACGCAAAAAGTAGTCGAGCAATCGCGTGAGCGTTACGGCGGCTCGCGTGTAAATATTGAAGAGCATGTAGCTCGTTGGAGCGGTTTTGGTGAAGATGTTGACTTGGAAGCTGAGTATAAAGCATCCAAGGAGAGCAAACAAGCTGCGAAAAAAGAGAGATTTACTCATGAATATGACTGTACTCGTTGCGGCAAAACCTTTGCTATTCCAGTGGAACTCGATCGTAGTCGACCAATTTACTGTGAAGAGTGTAAGCCAATTATTGATGCAGAACGTCAAAAGAAGAAGGGCAGAGTTGCACCAGAAAGGGAAAAGAGAACAGTGGATCAACCACCAAAGGTAAATGACGGGCAAATAATCGAAAAGCAAGTCGAAGGAAACCTTTCTCTAACAACTTTAGAGAAAAAAGAAATTATTACAGAACATCAACCACCAAAATCAGAGCCAAAACTAGAGCCAGCAGTTAAAGCAGGAGAATTACTTAGTCAGGATTTTAGTTTTGATGATGAAAAGCCACGAGAGGCAACAGAATTAAAAACTGAGCAAATAACTTCGACTGAAACGCAAGTACAACCGCGAAAAAGGAAACGCCGCAAGCGTAATAAGAAACCGGTTGATGTTGCTCGGGCCATGGAGGCAGCGCCTAGCGGCGTGCAGAGTTCAGAGGGAGTAGATAAACAAAAACAAATCCAAGATTCGCGAGTTGCTCCGGGCCAGGTTGTAAATTTTGATAAATAGGATAGAGTCGATTGGTATGACGATTTTTCAGGCAATTATTCTTGGGTTAGTCCAAGGCATTACAGAATTTCTACCGATTTCAAGTTCTGGTCACCTACTTATTTTTCCAGAAGTGCTGCATTGGCCGCTACAGGATTATGATTTTGACGTCACTATTCACTTGGCAACACTTTTGGCTGTGATTTGGGTACTTCGGTTAGAAGTCAAAAATATTTTGTTAGGCTTATTCAAGAAGAATAATAAGTTCGGTCAACTTGGCTGGAAAATTGCTTTGGCCACTATTCCGGCAGTGATACTTGGTTTGGTTGTCTCGCAACACATCGATGCTGTACGCACTACTCAATTGGTCGCCATCAACTTAATTATTTGGGGTGTGGTGCTGTGGATAGCAGATATTTACGAGACTAGACTTAAAACCTCTCTGAGTAAAGTTGAATTACTGGGCTGGCAGCAAACATTTTTAACCGGTTGTGCTCAGGCTATTGCCTTGATTCCTGGGACATCACGTTCAGGAATTACCATGAGTGCTGGGATGTTTTTGGGACTAAACAGAGAGACAGCGGCTAGGTTTTCTTTTCTTTTGGGAATTCCAGCTATCCTGGGCGCTGGTGCGCTCACCTTTTTTGATGCTTTAGAAAATGGGTTATCCACACCAATTCCGGCTTTAGTAGCCGGGTTTATTACCGCTTTCTTGTTTGGTGTTATCGCTATCAAGTTTTTACTGAAATTCCTAGTTAAATCAAATTTCCGTTATTTTGCTTTGTATCGAATCCTCCTGGGGATAAGTTTATTGATCTTTTTGGTTTAATCCTCTAAAAACGCCTTATGGCGTGTTTTTTATTGGAAAAAACCGTTTGTCCTTTTTCTGGAGGAAATCTTGGATAAGCCCACTTTTATGGAGTTCTGGTTAACTCCAAAGTCAACTAGCTACGAGGATGGCTATGGCGTTGGTGACCAGCTGCGCAGTCTCGGAATCGCCGAACATGCGCATCGCATTAGTGCATTCAGCAACGAGGACTTTAGCCACAGGCTCTCGGTCTTCCTGGCTGACAACAGTCGGATGTTAGCCCGCTTGGAAGAAACTGACGAGGTGGCACGGTTAGACGAGGTTGGACAGATCGGGGTCAAGTCCGATGCTGCGCCTGGGCACGTCTATCCGCACTCGAGATTGGAGCATAGCCGGCTCGGCGTCAGCTATATCGCAGTGCACTGCTCCCGGATGGGGCTGCACTACAGCGATTCGACCAAGCGCTCCGCAGCCATGATGCTACACGACCTCGGTCACAGTGCTCTCAGCCATCAGGCGGAGAGAGCTCTGCAGCTGGCTGGACATGGAGATCACGAAGATCGCGGTCAGCACATACTTCGTGGTAGTCCCGGACTTCAGGCCGTCTTGATGCAGGATGGCCGGGTTTACCCTAACGATCTTTTGCCAATCATGAGTGAGAAGGGGGTGGAAGGCGTTGCTCAATCCATCTTTGACTCACTCTCTTGGGTAGTGATGGATTCGGCCATGGCCGGCCGGCCGCTCCCAGAAGACTTTGAGTGGCGGGTGATCTCTTCCATTGTCCGCGAGGACTGGGATGGGCTGGTGGTGGACGATCATGTGCCACTCCAGGAATTGCTCGAGCGTCGAGTCGAACTCTTTCCGAAGATATACGTCAGCCTGCGCGGTCGTGTCTCCAACGCATCAGTGCATGAGGTTGTGCGGTTGATGTTGCGGCAGAAGAAGATCGTGCCCAACCACCTCATGCAGGGTATAGATAACCAGGTGCTGCCACGTATTCAGGGTTACCTCATCAACGGTGCACCCGAGTACATCAAGTCCGCCTGGCAGTTAGGGCAGGGCTATGTTGATGAGTCTGACCGGTGGGAGCTGGAGACTTTCTCGAACGAGTCTGATTTTCGAACCAGGGTTGTGGCACTCTCGACTGATGACGTGCCACATCTCGCTTCGAACGTCTATCCGTTTTGGAAGAAGGCGATTCCGGTGAAGACTACTGCAGGAGCACGGCTGCGACTGCAAGCCGAGGCCAAAGACTACAGTGGCCTCGAAAGACTATACTTCATTCTCGTTTTTAAGGGTTGATCGGCTCTGCAAGAGCTGTACCAGACCCTTCGTTCTCACGCCTGGCGGCATAAGTTGCCAGGCGTTTGTGGTTATCCACAGTAAACTTTATCCACAGTAAACTTAGTTTACTGCAAACTAAGTTTGATTTTAAATGGAATTGACAACCAACTCGGTTGAGTATAGTCTAACAGGTCAAAGATTAATCTAGGAGGTGCGCTTTGACAGGACTACTTTCTGTTGCAGCGGGTCTCCTCGAGCTCGCTTCTACAAGTATCTACATTCGTCGTCTGGTACAGGGTAAGACCATTCTAAATACAACAACTTGGTTGGTTGCCTTGATTACCATGACCATGAACACGGTTTCTTACATCATGGTCGTGCATGCTGAGTTGGCGGAGATCCTTCTACCAATTCTCATCAACATCGGCATCATCATTATTTTCTTCTACGCACTTCTCAAGGGTAGGTTTGCAAAGATAGATCTGGTTGATACCGTTGTCCTTGGGCTCTCCCTGGTTATCGGAGTCATTTGGAAAACAACAAACAATGCGGAGCTGGCAAACGTGGCTTTGCAGGTTGTTCTCCTGATTTCTTTGGTGCCGATGGTTGTAGGACTGATCAAGGGCACGCTTCGTGATCATCATCTGCCATGGGTACTCTCTTGGCTGGCTTACCTGCTTCAGACCATCATAGTGCTCCTCGACTCAAGCGGCTGGCATTGGTCAGAACTGGCATTCCCGGTTGGCAACGGCCTAATCGGTAATGGTGCAATTGTGCTAGCCGTGCTCTGGCAACAGAGATACGGAAAGCAAGAATGATGTTTCTGTAAAGAACGTTCTCACGCCTGGCGGCATAAGTTGCCAGGCGTTTGTGGTTATCCACAGTAAACTTAGTTTACTGCAAACTAAGTTTGATTTTAAAATAGTAAACCGTTGAAGGGGTCAGGTCGGACTATGGACTTTTATATTTTAATCATTGTCTTGTCTTGAGGAGCCGCAATGAGTAAACAGTTGACTTTGTCCACAGGAAGCTAAGCTTCCCAAAGTTAAGCTTTGAATTCAAGACTAACCACACAACGCGGGCGGTTGTTTTGTTTGCACAAACAGAAACACGCCCCTACGACGAGTCACAGAAACGTGTCTCTGTCGCACAGGGCGTGCGTATTGTCTTCTAGCTGGGGTCTCCGAGGCGATGAAGGAGAACCCCAAAGGCAGCATTGTGCCGGTACGCGGTTACCTTCTTGAAGAAGTCTTCCACGATCCAGAGGATCACCAAGGCGACCAGCAGTCCGAGAGCAGTCACCACGGACGCCACGATGAAGCCGCATCGCGTCATCAGGAAGACGCCCATCATGGCCCATGTGGGCAGGATCATCATGGCCGCCAAAAAAGCATTATCGACGATCACTTCCGGAAAGCGGGAGAAGCGCATGGCGCAATTGTCGAAGAGATTGAAGAAGAGATTGAACTTGTTCACGGAGGCCTCCTGGGGAGTATCAAGGGAAAGGACAATGGATAGAAAATAGCATAAAATGACCGTTTTGTCAATAGCAAAAGGCCGTATTTACTGATAAAATAGGCATATTCTGTATGTCGAAAAACAATGGAAACTCACAAAAGACGCTGCTTCGGTTGTTGAGCATTTACAGGTTGTTTTGGCCTCTTCGGTGGTTCCTTTTCACAGGAAGCTAAGCTTCCCAAAGTTAAGCTTTGAATTAAGATAGGCAGTTGACTTTGAGGTCAAGATATATTAAGAAAGAAAGAGTTGGCATAATAAATTGCGAACATCTTCTTGGAGAGCACGTGGAACAGCAAAAAAAGTGTGAGGATAGGTGGCTTATAGTCACCGACGGTAGCGAGGTCGAGATTCTCGAGCCGGCTAGCGGTACTGCGCTGCAGACCGCGATCTATGCCACCAGGCCGGACCAGCGGGACATCTTTGGGCCGTTCATGAAGGTTCGAATCATGTTCGTCAACTCGCTTTCAATGCACCTGGATACCAAAGGCTTCATCCCTGACGGCCAAGAGATCGGGCACTGGAGGCAGCCGGATGGATTCCTGCCCAACGGGGTACGAGTCCAGCACCTCTACGACTACTCGGAGGCCGTGATGGAGAGCATCTCGGGTCACGGCGGTTCGGATGTGCTCTGGGAGCCCTGGTCATGCCGGGGCTACACGCGACCGCCGCGTCACGAGGGGTACGACCTGCTCATGCGGTTCTGTACCGAGGTGCGGTTTGAGGTCGCGTCTTCGGCGCCGGATCTCTTGGTCATCTGCGATGGGCGGCGGCTCAAGGCTGAACTTCAACTCAAGCCCTGAGACTCGACTACAGCCACGTAACATCTCTTCAGCCGGCCTGCGCTCAGGCCGGCTTTGGTGTATATGAGTTACTTTAGTTTAGATTTATCAACCAATTATCGGAAACCAGTTCAGGTTTTCATCCTGTTGAATTAACACAAGTTTAACTTTATGTAAGTTAGACTTGTGTGGATAACTACACAAACTTAGGCTTTAGTTAGTCTGTTAATTATTCCGATGGATCACAAACGCCGCCAGGATAAACCTGCCGGCGTTTGTGGTGCACTCCAAGAGGAACTTTTCTTGGTTTAAAATTTTTCTGGAGTCTTGCGCTGCTCGACATACTCGCAGCTCACCCCACCGGGAATATGGCTGCACCATATACTTGCTCCTCGCTCGGTCATAGAAATGTAAACATTTCTGCAACACTCGCTGCGTCGCATTATCGAACCTGTTCGGGTTCTCATCCCGATGGATCACAAAAGCCGCCAGGATAAACCTGCCGGCGTTTGTGGTGACCCCACCGGGAATCGAACCCGGATTTTCAGGATGAGAACCTGATGTCCTAACCGTTAGACGATGGGGCCGTATAAAAAGTGAGCTGACAATACTAAAGAAATAGTGATTTGTCAATCTGAGGCGTGTTTTCTGTTTGTATTAAAAATATAAAAGTCCATAGTCCGACCTGACCCCATTTACCATTTACTTACACATTTACTTACAGAAATCCACAGTTAAGCTGGTGGCCTCGTAACAATCCAGGTAAAATCGGTCTATATGAAAAAAATGTTACCAATGATGGGTTTAATGGCTACGGTTGCCTGCACTGACGGAATCCCTGTAGGCACAAGGCCATTAAATGAACTGCAAAAGCATGAAGTTAGAGAGGATTTGGACCGTATTCAGGCGGAAACCGAGTATATACAAGATTTACTTGTTAAGGCAGATCCTTTGTTTAATATTCATGGAGAAACAACAGATTCAAATGAAGAGTTGGCTGAAGGGTTGGGTATTTTAAGAGATGATCTCGAATATTTTTACGAAAATGATCATTTTGTTCTTGCTGGTAGTCTTCAAGAGCTCCAAGGTTGGGCAGCAAAAAGCAAAGTTGGCAAAGATGCAATAATAACTGACAATTATATTATTTTACAACCAGACAATGAGACACATTCAGGTATGCGGTCATACGGCACGACGATATATATGCATGAGGCGGCTCATAGTTATTATGACACCGATGTTCGGGAACATAACAGTATTCAAGAACGGGTTGAGTCAGGGAAATGGGAAAGCATTGATCAATATGTATTAGAGACTAATGATGTTTCATATTTGATGTCGACCCTGTACATGATAGATGGCTACACTGGCAGTAAAAAACTAAGTGATGAAGGTTATACTCGTCTTTTCAAAGATATGCAGGCAGATCCAGAAGGCAATTACGATGGAGAGAAGTTGGAGGAGATGTATAAATTTGTGTATGAATATTCGGAGAGATCGCAGGAACAGTATATGGAGGAGTTCATGCGTGAATGGTTTGGTCCTCCTTCTGAAGGACGGAGCATTAATATGTGGGATTATTATGGTTATCTCGGGCTAACTCGTGAAGAGCTACAGGAGACCCTTTACGATCATCCTGAGCTGCAGGAGAGTAAACGAGAGACTGCATATTGGATTCTAGACGGCTTAGAAGAGATTTACCCCAGTGAAGTTGCGGAGATTAAACAAGAGATTAGAGCGGAAAGAGAGTTGCGCGAGCCTGAGATGGCTAGGCCTGGTGCGCGTCGATAGTTTTTTGCAAAAGCTGCTAGGGCTCCTAGCGGCTTTTCTGATTCTGGAGAAAATTAATGAAATGCCCATAACCCGACCTGACCCCAAACTCACCAATTTTGACCCAAGGGTCATTCTCTGGTACTTTCTGTTTACCTTTACACCGAGCGGGGGAGAGGAAATGTCTCTTAGTAAAACTTTGGGTTGGTCAGGTTGGAAGGCACTCTGTCAAGACGTTAAGAACCTTCGTCATGGCGAAGGACGCCTGGTGAGGTTTCCCATGTCAGACTGGTTGATGATCGCTGTAGGTTGTATCGAGCGAGCTCGACTGGCCGATAGCCA
This sequence comes from Patescibacteria group bacterium, assembly GCA_018818445.1. Taxonomy (GTDB): domain Bacteria; phylum Patescibacteriota; class Patescibacteriia; order UBA9934; family UBA9934; genus JAHISC01. The sequence continues at coordinate 20,006 of JAHISC010000035.1, forward strand.
TGCTGAAGCAGAGAAGGAAGCGGGTGTGGTCTGCGAGCTCTTGGCTCGGAAGGTCATCACTCTCGACGATCTTCAGGCTAGCTGTGAGATTAGCATTGAAGAACTCGAGGAGCTGGCCTCCATCAACCTGTACGTTACGTAGCTGCCTCGTCAGCCACTCGCGCCGATCTTCGGGTCGGCGCTTGTATTTAATCAAACACTTTTTTCTGATATAATACTTTCATCCGGAGGATATGTTGTTTAAATATCTTACACATCCAAAACTACTTGTTCTACTTTTTATCGCTGGAGTGCTAATCATCTTTGGTACCAGCGTTTTTATGGTTTTAGAAGGTTGGTCATTGATCGATGCTTTATACTTTACAGTGGCTACGATTATGACAGTAGGCTACGGTGACTTAATACCAACACACGAGTTATCAAAAATTTTAGCCATCTTATACATGCTACTACTAATTCCGGCGTTATTAGTTGGTGTTGGTATTATTGCAGATACTATTCATGAAAAACAGAATGGATCTATTAATAAAAAAAAGTAGGTTGAAGAATCATTATGCTTGATTTGTTATTTAACGAAATTGCAATTGTTGTTATTGTTGCAGGTATTTTGTCTCTTTTTTTCTTTTTGATAAGACAGCCTTTAATCATCGCATATATTGCAACTGGTCTAATAGTAGGACCAAGTTTGTTCAATCTCACACATTCACCGGACGTATTTGTAGCGTTTTCTCAAATAGGTATTGCATTCTTATTGTTTGTCGTTGGATTAAATTTGAACTGGCGTAGCATCAAAGATGTAGGAATTGCAGCGTCTCTTGCAGGATTTGGTCAAGTTTTTTTTACGACATCTATTGGATTCGGAATCGCATTGTTACTTGGATTTTCTGTGGTGCCTGCGTTGTTTCTCTCTATTGCTTTCGCATTTTCAAGCACCATCGTTATTGTAAAGTTGCTTGCAGATAAGAATGATTTAGATAGATTTTACGGAAAAATAAGTGTTGGAGTCTTGATTATACAGGATTTGATAGCAATGTTGATTCTGCTTATCGTTGGGGCTCTCTACGGTGGCGGAGGCGATAGTATTTATATTGTTATTGCAATAGCGGTTTTGAAAGTAGTTATAGTGATTGTGTGTTTGTGGTTTGTTGCAAGGTATATTCTGCCTCATTTGTTTAAGTACGCGGCTCAGTCGCAAGAATTATTATTTTTAACAGCGGTGATTTGGTGTTTTGCAGTAGCAAGCGGCCTACAATTTTTGGGATTTGGTATTGAGATCGGTGCATTGCTTGCAGGTATCTCTCTTGCTGGCAGCGAGTTCCATAGAGAGATTGAATCAAAAATACGTCCCTTGCGTGATTTTTTCTTAATTATTTTCTTCGTAGTATTGGGAACGCATCTGTCATTTAATGCAGTCGAGGCCGCATGGGTTCCTGCTTTGATTTTTAGTGCGTTTATATTGATCGGAAATCCGTTCATTGTAATCGTATTAATGAGGCTGTTCGGATATCATATTAGGGTTGGATTTTTAGTCGGGGTTACAATGGCACAAATTAGTGAATTTTCGTTTATTTTACTTTCTGTAGCATTGACTGCTGGTATTATAGATTCCTCTGTTATGACGCTGGCGACTCTTGTGGGATTGGGAACTATTGCTATATCGACGTATTTAATCAAGTACAATGAACAAATTTATCAAAAATTAGAATGGGCGGTTAAGTTTATGGAGAAAAAACCGGACAAAGAAAAGATTGAACGTATAAAAGCTCCTGAGATTTTACTTTTGGGATATGAATATTTATCGATGGCATTCTTACCAGCTATAAAAGCGATGAATAAGGATTATTTAGTTGTAGATTTTAATCCTGTCGTGATCGAAAAATTGAAATCTTCCAGAATACCTCATATGTACGGTGATGCCGGTAACGAAGATTTTTTATGCGATATTCGTGCTGAAAAAACGGAATTAGTTATTTCTACCATTCCTGATATGACAATTAGTACAGATCTGATTGCTTATTTAAAATCAAAGCGTTCGCGTGCAAGTATTGTGGTTACTGCAAAAACCGTGGAAAATGCAAAGATATTATATGATTTTGGAGCAACTTTCGTTATCTTGCCAAATATACTTGGCGGTAAATTATTTGCCGAGATTTTGATTAAAAAGAAAACTAAAAAGAGTGCCTGGAACGCTGCTGCAAAAAGTCAGCAAAAAATACTAATCAAATAATTTATTGCTTGCTCTCAACAATCTACTTTATCTCAGAAGAAGGGAAACGCCACATGTTCACGAACGAAAATGTGTTATTTAGTTGGTTTACATCATATAACGATGTTCAAATTGTTACAAAAGAACAACTTGCACAGCACCCGCTTGGTAACAACATTAGTTTCAAACCTAGAAGCCAGATGGTGAAGTTTGTTTCCAGCCCTAAAGTGTATGCAGTGGCAATTGGTGGAGTCCTTCGTCACATTGCAAGTGAATCTGTTGCAGAGGGGCTTTATGGTTGCTATTGGAATCTAGATGTTTACGATATTCTAGAATCTCTCTCTTCTAATTATAAATTTGGTGATACAATATATGAAGTTGGCGATTTTGATGTTTAAGATACCATCCAAAGAGCTAATATTAGATGGTTTGAGGTAATATTTATTCAACTACTCAAAAGATCTAAGGCTAATAATTATTGATATGAATGAGATGATGCCACGCGGGGTTGAGTCATTTTCACCGCAGGAGGAAGAGGAACGGGCTCACAAACAAGAGGAACTGAATACGGTTTATGAAACAGCAGTTCGTTACGAGGATCGAGAAACTATCGATGCTGTTAAAGCCGAAATGAAGGAGTATGGTTTTGATGTTCCAAGAACAAGTCATGAAGGCTACAGTGCAAGAGAGGCGCAGCAAATAAATGCTTTGCAAGAAGCTGTAGCAATGGCAGAAGAGCGCGATTTGGCGTTAGCAGACGAGCTACGCGAAAAATTACGAGCAGCAATGCAGCCTGTACAAGAAGATAGGGTGAGCCCTGTTACTAGAGTCGAACCGCAGCCAGTCGAACGCCGCAAAGCAGCTTAATGTTTGCATTTTTTAGAATGGCTTCATAGCCGTTCTTTTACTTGACTATTTTTTCTTAGCAGTCTACAATGGTGACTGCTAGCGAACTATATGATTAATAAACGCCAAGCTCATATTTTGTCTCTAGTCGTCAGCGAGTTTATTGCCACAGCGCAACCAGTTGCCTCCAAGACGATTGTAGATAAATTCCAGCTAGAAGTATCTCCAGCCACTGTTCGAAATGATATGGCAGTTTTGGAAGCTGTTGGTTATTTGCGTCAGCCACATACTTCATCTGGTCGTATTCCGACTGAAAATGGTTATCGTTTTTATTTAGCAAATTTTGTAGACTCGCGCTGTTCTAATCGTATACGAGCACCATTACGTCGGGCAGTTAACGACGAAGAAGTAATGCAGAAAAAACTTCATAGTTTAGCTAATGTATTAGTCGAGCTGTCCGGCGAAACTGCTTTAGCCTCCTTGATAACCTCACCTTGTACTAATTGGATGCACTATTCTGGTATTGCAAACTTATTCGAAAAACCAGATTTTAAGAGCGTAGAAATGATGCGTACTCTTTCTTCAATTGTTGATGGTTTCGATGGAGTTTTGTCTAAGATGTTTGACACTATAGATAAAGATATAAACATTTGGATCGGTGAAGAAAACCCATTTGGTTCGCAGATATCAACTGTCATGGTCAAATATAAATTACCAAATGGTATGACGGGTCTCTTGGGTCTAGTAGGTCCGCATAGAATGGATTATGAGAAAAATATCAGGCTTTTAGCTGAGGCTAGGAATTTACTTGATGAAGAAGTATGAAGGAAAAAAATAAAAAGATCAGAGCGAATAACGCGGCAGATCAGAGTAAAGCAACCAATGAGCTCGAAGATAAATGTAATGAATACTTGGCTGGCTGGAAAAGAGCTCTAGCTGATTACGAAAATCTTAAGCAAGATGTTCAAAAACAGTTGTCAGATGGTAGAAATCGGATCAAGGAATCCTTGGCACATGAGCTTTTACCAGTTGTGGATAACTTTCAGCAAGCTGTTCATCATATACCGCCTCCAGAGGCTGATGAAGCGACAGTAGCCGGCTGGCTGCAAGGAGTAACCTTTATTGCCAAACAGTTCGAAGATGTAATGCAGTCCATGGGTATCGAAAAAATCGTAACAATTGGCAGAATATTTGATCCAAATGAACACGAGGCAGTTTCGACACAAACAGAGGAGGATAAGAGTGATCAAGAGATTTTGGAGGAGATTACTCAGGGTTGGAAAATGGGTGATGCAGTCATCCGTCCAGCAAAAGTAATTATTAATAATCTCAATCCCTAAACACTTAAACCTTTAACCTAAAACTTATTAAAGTATGTCAAAAATTCTAGGAATCGATTTAGGAACTACCAACTCAGCAATAGCTATTATCGAAGGAGGCCAACCAAAAATTTTAGAGAACAAAGAAGGACAGCGCACCACGCCATCAATGGTAGCCATTGCTAAAAACGGTGAGCGTTTAGCTGGTATGCCGGCAAAACGTCAGGCAGTAACTAATCCCAAAGACACTCTATTTTCTATAAAGCGTTTAATCGGTCGCCGTTTTTCTGATGACGAAGTACAGCGTGACTCCGAAACAATGCCATATGAAATCGTGCAACGAGGCGATGGTGTAGCTATCAAAATGGGTGACAAAGAACATACACCACAAGAAATCAGCGCCATGCTTTTACAAAAACTGAAGTCTGATGCAGAAGAAAAGATTGGCGAGTCAATTACGGAAGCTGTTATTACTGTACCGGCGTATTTTGACGACGCACAGCGACAAGCAACTAAAGATGCTGGTAAAATTGCAGGACTAGAAGTAAAAAGAATCATCAATGAACCAACGGCTGCAGCTTTGGCCTATGGATTTGATAAAAAAGTAGGTCAGCAAATTTTAGTTTACGATCTAGGCGGCGGAACATTCGATGTGTCGGTTCTAGATGTGTCAGAGGATACAGTAGAAGTAATTTCCACCAATGGTGACACTCATCTCGGTGGTGATGACTTCGATAAAGTGATTATTAACTGGATTATTACTGAGTTTAAGAATCAGGAAGGTGTTGATTTATCCGGTGATCCTTTAGCTATGCAGCGTGTTAAAGATGCCGCCGAGCGAGCTAAAATTGAACTGTCCACAGCACAGGAAACTGAGATAAATCAACCTTTTATTACACAGGGTGTTGACGGACCAAAACATTTGGTGATGAAGGTTACTCGAGCAAAATTAGAAGAGCTGGTGGCACCATTGATTGAAAAAACTATGGAGCCAGTCAAGAGGGCTTTGGCTGACGCTAAGATGAAACCAAATGATCTTGAAGAGATTATTATGGTTGGTGGTATGACTAGAATGCCTCTTGTTTTGAAAAAAGTTGAAGAATTCTTTGGTAAGAAGCCAAATGTTTCCGTAAACCCAGACGAAGTTGTAGCACTTGGTGCGGCTGTGCAGGCTGGTGTTTTGCAAGGAGATGTGAAAGACGTTCTTTTGCTGGACGTTACGCCACTTTCATTTGGTATTGAAACACTTGGCGGTGTCTTTACTAAACTTATTGAGCGGAACACTACTATTCCAACATCGAAAAGTCAGACTTTCTCAACAGCCGCTGACAACCAGCCTAGCGTTGATATCAAAGTTTTTCAGGGCGAGAGAGAAATGGCAGCCGACAATAAACTATTGGGACAATTTTCTTTGCAAGGTATTCCTCCGGCACCTCGTGGTATTCCACAAATTGAAGTTTCATTCGATATTGATGCAAACGGTATCCTAAATGTTAAAGCAGTCGATAAGGGTACAAACAAAGAACAGAAGATTACTATTACTGCTTCTTCTGGTCTTTCCGACGCTGATATTGAAAAGATGAAAAGTGACGCCGAGGTTCACGCAGAGGAAGATAAGAAAAAGCGCGAGACAATTGAAATCAAGAATACAGCGGATACATTAGTGTATACTGTTGAAAAGATGCTGCATGACGGCGCAGAAAAAATTTCTGAGGATGACAAAAAGTCAGTGCAAGAAAAAATTGACATCTTGAAGCCATTGAAAGACGGTGATGACATTGAGGCGATAAAGAAGGCATCTGAGGAATTGTCGGAAGCAGCGCAGAAGGTTGGAGCCGCAATGTATCAACAGGACCAAGCTAAAGAGGCAGAAGCGCCGGCTGGCGAACAGACTCAAAGCTCAGAGACGGCTGATGATGTTAAAGACGCAGAGTTTAAAGAAGGAGAGGAAAAATAATTCTATAAAATTAAGGAGGAACATATGAAAAAAATATTTAAATGGGCGTGGAAGATTTTAGCGGCACTTGGTTCAGCTATGATTTATGTTCTAACAATACCTCGAGTACGAAATTTTCTTTGGAACAAGGTGAAAAAAGTGGGGAAGGAGAAAATTATTGATGCTGAAGTAAAGATTGTAGAAAAGATGAAAGAATAATTATGGAACACAAAACAAGAAAAATATATCTCCGATTTATTTCTATTGCAGCAATTATTGGGGTATCACAATTCAGCATTTATCTTTTGGTGGTTCTACTTGCTAATTTACACCTTATTTCATTCAATTTAGCTGAGGGGATAAACGTTGTTATTATGTTCCCAATTAATGAGATTTCATCTTTCTTATTAGGCTCTGTGAGCACAACTTCATTAATTGTGATCGGTTTGATTTCTCTAGTGCTTTTTTTGTGCAACGGTTTAATTTGGTCACTTGTCATAACGCCATTATCACAGATTTTGGGTAAAACAAAGGAATAAAATGTCAAAAGACTACTACGAAATTTTAGGAGTCGAGAAAAACGTTTCAAAAGAAGAATTGAAGCGTGCTTTTCGTAAAAAAGCGCATAAACTTCATCCTGATAAAGGCGGCGATGAGGCCAAGTTTAAGGAAGCTAATGAG
>JAHISC010000036.1 GCA_018818445.1 Patescibacteria group bacterium
AATGAACGTCTTGGTGGTAACGGCTTAGTTGAGACAGAGTCATGGCCAGAGTTTGATGCTAAATTAGCTCTCGAGCCTGAAATTGAAATTGCCGTGCAGGTTAATGGTAAATTGCGTGCTAGTATTTTGGTGGCTTCAGGAGCTTCAGAAAAAGAGATTGTCGAGCTCGCACTCTCTCAAGAGAATGTAAAAAAGTTCTTAAGTGCTGAGCCAAAAAAGACTATCTACGTGGCAGGGAAGTTGGTGAATTTTGTAATATAAATCTAATTTATGTCTGAATTATTAGAGCGACCACGAGCTAAAAAAAGGGATACAGAGGATACACGAGTTGCTGCCTTTCATGAATTTGATCAAGTTGAAGAAAGAGAAATAGGTAAGCATCTTGCTGTAGCTGAGTTACCACCTCCAGATAAAAGTAGTGAAGAGGAGGCTCGGGTAGAGGCTGACCCAGAGATGGTTCAAAGCCTGAGCCGTCAATGGGAGGGAATATTATTGTCGAGAAAAAACATGGCAGATTTTGGGCAAGCAGTGAACGTAGCTTACGAAACCAAGTTCCCAGAAAAATTAGCTGCGGTTGAACAAGTTTTAGCGTCGAAAGAAATACAAGATGCCGTGCGGAGTTGCTTCCTATACAGAATAAATGAATTAAAGAGAGAACCATCTAATATAGAGGGCGGAGTTTTTTATTGGATGGTTCAGTTTGCAAAGAGCGAGTACCCACATTTGGATAAATTGTTATCCGATCAAGAAGTCAAAGAAGGATTAGAGTGGATCTATCGTAAAAAGATCGAAAAGGAGGCACGAAGCGGACAAATATTAAAGGAAGGTGAGCGTGGGGTTATCGATACATATAAAAGCGCGTTTAATATTTCAGTTCCCGACGGATTTGAAGAAAAGCAAATCGAGGAAGCAAAAATAAAAAAAGAGAATATCAAAAAATCTCCAGGCTCGAAAGGTACTGGTAAGAGCGGCAGCTCTGGCGGATTATTAGGATTTTTCAGGAGTATCTTTAAGTAATTTTGATAGTATATTCAAAGCTTAATATTCAAAGTTGAGCTTTTCGGAAGTTGAGCTTTGAATTTTCTGGAGTTATGATTCTACACACATTTGGTCCGGCCGGACCAAATGTGTGTAGTTTAATTTCTTAACGTAATTTTAAAATCGTTCGTTCTCTGCGGGGTTTTGGTTTATTTGTTATAATACCCTTATGCGATTTCATGGGAGGCAATCATTTCCATTCACTCTCCATCGATTCAGTGCGGCGCATTTGGCAGCCTTGCCGACTTTGGCCACGAATCGTCTTTTAGGCTATGCCGGTTCAGCCATGACCACACTTTTCTTTGCCATGTTCCTTTTTGAGTTCTTCGATCAAAACGTGGCTACAGTCTTAGTGTGGTTTTTAGTCTCCTACATTATTCGTGTGCCTTTGCACATCATCGCTGCTAAGTTTTTTTCCAAAACTGGTCTTGTGCCAAGCATGGCTTTTGGAACCTTGGCAGCTGTATTTTACTATGCCAGTCTTTATGTACTCGACACTGCTGTAGATTTTCACCCTTATCTTTTTCTAGGCCTAGCCATTGCCGGTATTTCTCTTTTTAATAGTTTTTACTGGGCACCTTTTCATGTTGATTTCACGGAATTCTCTTCACGCAACCGGCTTGGTTTCCAACTCTCACTTTATTACTCAGCTATTCGTATCATCGGTGTTGTCTCTCCGATCGTTGGTGGATTCCTAATCGCTGAGTACGGCTATGGTGTTACTTTCTTATTTGGAATTTTTACTCTACTCCTCTCTTTTATTCCAATGGTTCATTTACCAGAAACTCATGTCATATATGAGTTTGGTTTTTTTGAATCATTCGCTAAATTATGCAGTAGGGAGTATAGGCCGCTGACTCTTAGTATGATGGCTCATGGAGCAGAGAATGTAGTTGGAATTATTATTTGGCCAATTTTCCTTTTTACAATTTTTGAAGGTAAGTATTTAGAGATTGGTGCTTTTGCTGGCGTGCTAGTTGTTATTAGTTTAGGGCTTCAAATGTTTGTTGGTCGTTTGATTGATAAACGTAGAGCCGAAAACATCTTATCTTGGGGAACAAAAATGTATTCACTAGGGTGGTTCTTTAAAGCATTGGTGGGATCTGTGGCTGGTGTTTTTGCGGCTTCAACTTTTCATAGTCTTGGCGCGATTTTTATGCGTGCTCCGATGGATGCCATTTATTACGAAAAAGCGGCTGATTGTGGTCACTATGTTGACGAATTCACTGTAATCAAGGAAACTGCTATCACTATCGGCAAAATCTTCATGGTGATTGTCCTCATCGGCGTCACCAGTTGGATTTCGTTGCAAAGTGCCTTTGTGGTGGCAGCTATTGTGTCCTTAGGCATGTCGATTATTTCTAGATTCCACGCCAATCGTTTATGAAAATTGTAGTTATCGGTACCGGATACGTTGGGCTTGCCCAGGGAGTTTGTTTGGCACACTTAGGCCATGATGTTATTTGCGTTGATCTTGATGTTGCTAAAGTCGACGCTCTTAACCGAGGGGAAGTGCCAATTTTTGAGCGTGATTTACCAGAGTTGCTGCACGAAAATTTATTAGCCGGCAGAATAACTTTTACCAATGATTTAGCCGAAGCAGTGGCCGATAATCCAGCTGTTGTTTTTGTTTGCGTACAAACACCTCAGCATGATGATGGTTCGTGTGATTTGTCTTATATCGAACGCGTACTGCGTGACGTTGGAGCAAAGATTAAGGCGGATACAATCGTCGTAGTAAAGAGTACTGTGCCTCCAGGAACCAGAACGGTCATGCATGAGTGGTTGAACAACCCCGAAATTGAGCTGGCCGCTAATCCAGAATTTTTACGCCAAGGAACTTCTATTCAAGATTTTTTGCATCCAGACAGAATCGTTATTGGCGTGGAAAGTGAGCGTGCGGCGCAAGTTTTAGAGAGTCTTTATGTTGGAATCGAAGCCCCAATATTTATTGTCTCAGTCGAGACAGCTCAACTTACAAAGTACGCGGCCAATAGCATGCTGGCTTCACGACTTTCTTTTATAAATGAGATTGCCAAGATTGCTGATTTGGTAGGGGCCGACATCAAGAGTGTAGAAAAATTAGTTGGTTTAGATCATCGCATTGGTGAAAAGTTTTTGCGCTCTTCGGCTGGCTTTGGTGGTGGATGTTTACCTAAAGATACTTTAGCATTGTGTCATTTAGGACAAACGGTTGGCTCTGAACCAATATTTTTGCAATCAATTATTGAAGTTAATGATAATCAACCACGTTGGTTTGTAAGAAAGATCGAAAAGATTTTAGGCAATCTGGACGGCCAGCAAGTCGGCGTCTGGGGACTGTCATTTAATCAAGGTACTGACGATGTTCGTTATTCTCCAGCAATTAGGATTATTGAAGAGTTGTTAGAAAGGGGAGCCAAAGTTGTTGTTTATGATCCTCAAGCAATGGAAAAAGCAAAACAGGTTTTAGGGCAGGATGTCATGTATGCTGCATCGGCCATAGAAGCGGCGCGTGGGGCAGTGGCACTGTTTACTCTGACTGAATGGCCGCAATTTTTAGAAGTTGATTGGTTAGAAGTAAAACAAGTTTTGAGTCGTCCAATTATTTTTGACGCTAAACATTTCTTGCCACATCAAGAACTTTGGGAGGCGGGTTTTGAAGTTCATGGTATTGGTCTATGGCGTCCAGAAGATTCACGCCAGCTGTAGGACTACGGGCAATAAGCGCTGGTTTTTTACTGGGGCTTGCTCTTGCTAGTTACAAAGAAGTTATCAATAATTATTTTTGGCTGTTGGTATTTGTTGCAGCGATTTTGTTTTTAATAATTTGGCGTTTTGAAAAACGTTTTATTGTTTTTGCGATTACGGCGTTCTTGGCTTTAGCAGGTTTTTGGTTTTATTCAGCGAATTTACCAGGCACTGACTCGGTAGCTAGCTTTGTTGATCAAGAATTTTATCTTCAAGGAGTTGTAGTCGATATTAAGGTGACCGATAAAACTCAACACTTAACGCTAGCTGAGTTGGTGCTGGATAATCAGCCAGTAGCTGACAAAGCGATTGTTTTTTCACCGTTGTTTCCACGCCTAGAATATGGTGATCAGGTTTCGCTCCGTTGTAGATTGGACGCTCCTCAGCCGATTGAGGGTTTTAAATACGATCGCTATCTTGCAGCCAAAGGAATCTACGCAACCTGTTTTGCTCGTAGCTCTCCGATTGTTATTGCTAAGGGTCAGGGGAATTTTGTTATTGCTCAATTATTACAAGGTCGGCAAAAAGTAATTAATATTAACGATAAAATATTTGGTGAACCAGAAGCCTCTTTGCTTCTCGGCCTTTTGCTTGGTGAACAGCGGTTTTCCGATGCTTGGCAGGATCGATTTGTTCGTACTGGCACAACGCACATTGTTGCAGCCAGCGGTTATAATGTAGCTGTGGTGACCTCGATCGTTTTTACATTGCTGACTTTTTTCGGTCTGCGTCGGCCGCGCGCTTTTGCGCTCATTATTGCTGCTATTTTCGGCTACGTTATTCTAGCTGGAGCCGAGGCTGCGGTTATTCGCGCTGGTGTTATGGGTGCTTTGGTTCTTACTTCAGCTCAGCTCGGTAGAAAATCAACCATGACAAATGTTTTATTGCTGACAGCTTCTATCATGTTACTTTTTAACCCATTTCTTTTACGTGATGATGTTGGATTTCAGCTTTCCATGCTTTCAACAATCGGTTTAATTTATTTTTCACCATATTTAGTTAAGCATTTAAAATTTATTCCAGAGACACTAGCTATTCGAGAGTCGATTACAGCCACGCTAGCTGCTACACTTTTTACTTTGCCGATTGTAATCTTTAGTTTTGGAAGATTTTCTTTAGTCAGTCTGTTTGCTAATGTTTTTATTTTGCCATTAATTCCGTACACCATGTTTTTTGGTGCTTGTGCAATTTTTGGTGGTTTATTCAGTATCGAGTTAGGCGCGCTTCTCGCAGGACCAGCTTGGGCAATGCTAAAATTAATGTTGTTTTTTGTGACAACTCTTTCAGAACTACCGTTCGCAGTAATTGAGTTTAGCTTATGACTAAAAAGCTAAATAAAAAAATTGGTTCTTTGTTGTTGCTAATATTTTTCGTGGCCATAACCACACTTTTACAACAGAATTTATCCGGTAAAGCGTTGGCTGACGATAGGTTAGTTGTTTGGATTTTTGATGTTGGGCAAGGTGACGCAATATTTATCGATGCGCTGGATGGTCAGGTGTTAATTGATGGTGGACCATCAGCTGAGATTTTAGAAAAGTTATCGGCTGTAATGCCTTTTTGGGATAGGTCGATAGATCTAGTCGTTAATACTCACCCGCACGCAGATCATGTGACTGGTCTTAACTACGTACTAGAGCGTTATGAAGTTGAAGAAGTTTGGGTATCTGGTCAAGAATACGGTACCGAGGCGTTTGCGTATTTTGAAAAATTAACTCCTAATGCTGATACGGTTTTTCAAGGCGAGACTTATGACTTAGGCGAGGGAGCAAAGCTCATCGTGCTCTGGCCAAAGACGAGTTTGAATAATATGTTACTCGATGATGTGAATGATGGTTCAATAACACTGCTTCTAACTTACGGCGAAACAACTATACTGTTGCCGGCTGATTTGGGAATAGAGCAGGAAGCAGAGATTTTAGATCAGTTGCCGCACATTGATGTTTTAAAAGTTGGTCATCAAGGCAGCATGACTTCAAGTGGTTTAGATTTTTTGAAAGTGACGACTCCTGATGTCGCAGTAATTCCAGTAGGGGAGAATGATTACGGTCATCCCAGTTCGATTATTGTGGAACGTCTTAGGTCAATCGGTGCTGCAGTTTTGCGGACGGACTTAGATGGAGATGTTCGTATTGTATCTGATGGTCACGAGCCAGAGATTAGAATATTTGATTTATAACTTGATTAAATCCTTTACAAAACGAATTAATTCTGGTAGCATGGCCGCAAATAATAATACTTATGGCAAATATAGAACGATCTCTAGTACTTATTAAACCAGATGCCGTGCAACGTGAATTGGTTGGCGAGGTGCTAGGCAGATTTGAAAAAAAGGGTCTAAAATTAGTAGCGCTTAAGTTTACCAGTATAGATGAAGCTACTTTGGAAGAGCACTATGGTCACTTAAAAGACAAACCTTTTTTTGGTGATCTCAAAAAATTCATGATGCAAACTCCAGTGGTCGCCATGGTTTGGGAAGGTTTGGGAGTCGTGGATGAAGTTAGAAAAATTGTTGGTTCAACCAACCCGCGTGAAGCTGATGCTGGTACGATCCGTGCTGATCTTTCAATGAACGTTCCCTCAAATATGGTTCATGCTTCAGACTCGTTGGAATCAGCTGCGATCGAGATCAAACGTTTCTTTGATGATGTGGAATTGTTTAGTTACGAAAAATTGACTGATCGTTTCCATTTTGGTGAAGGGATTTAAACTGTGCAAAAACTGTTGAAAGAACGGGGACAAACCCCGTTTTTTCTATTTGCAGTCCTGGACTCAGTGCGGTACGATGAAAGGGCTCCATTCAGGCAAAACTAATTGGCCATTCATACACTGAAAGGATCCACGGACGAACCGAATATCTGCGAGATTACGTAGACCAGCATCTGACCTCCCAACGGCCAGAGTGAGGGGGTCCAGCGGTCGCTCTTCTGTACAAGGAACCGGATAACCGGGCCAAGGCTTGCTTCTCCGAGAGATGTGCAGTTTTACCCACATGCGGTAGAGGACCAGTAAGTTCTGCCTGGAGCACCAAAAACCACGATGCATATTTGCATCGTGTTTTTTGGTGGGGCAATCTATGAAATGAGAGAGCTACGTTGTCGACAGCCTATGCCACTTCTCTTAATAGATTGTCTTCTACTTTTCATCTCGCGCGAGACATTGCGAGAAATTATTAAGGTACTACCATTGCACAAAAGTTAAATCTTTGCTAAATTTCTTTTCTGTTCTTTGAAAATCTCACGTCTAGAGGAGACACTTAATGAAAACCAAACTCTACTATCCGGATCGGGCTCTGCAGTTCCGGAAGATCGAGACAATTATCCGTTCAATCATGGATCGCAAGAAGGGTGGAAAGTTTGCGGAGCTCGTTAATGATGGAGTTTCCGAGACTGAAGCCTTTAAGGTTGCATTTTATCGGATGTTTCCGGAGACCAAGAAGCTGGTTCCATGGTACAGGGATATCCATGATCGCTTCCGCTACCTCCGGTTCGACAATGAGGACGCCCTGGTCATCGTCGATATTGCCGAGCGCAATCTCGACTTCACCATCGATACCATCATGAGTACTGTGTATACGCAGTTCCCGCAGTATCAGGAGGCCTTCGATATTCATGACGGAGTCAAGGCTTACACTAGCGTGTTCGATCTCGTTCGTGATGCCTCGACTTTCCAGACCGATATCTCGCGGAGCAATCAGCTCGAGCGTCGATCTGTGCGCGATGCTCGAATGGTTTGTGCCAGTCTTTTCCAGTACATGCTGGTTGAGTTGACTGAACCAAGGTCAGCGGTCAAGCAATCGCTGCAGGAGATTCAGCGCATCATGCGTGAGCGTTTCTTCGATCCACATATACTGCGTGAGTTCTACATCGTCTCAGTGCGCGATGCCAACAACCACAACCGCATCATGGGCACCTGCAATGACATCTGTTGTCATGATGAGCCTCAGATCTTCCTGTTCGACACGCACGAGCAAGCGCTTGTCATGGCCCAGCAACTCCAGGCGCGAGGACTCGACGTCATCGCTGAAATTCTTCCTTGGTACTGCCGAGCTGTGAATATTGATGGTGTCTGGTACTACTTCTACCACACACGCCGAGCCAAGGAGCCAGGATCTTCAACCCGCAAGCTTGCCAGTGGCCGCAAACTGTCGGACCGACGTGGCTACAGGTTGGCGGTGATGGCCAAGGAAGTCGACGGCGTGTTGACCTTGGCTACGCGTGATGATGTGGAGAAGTTGACTGAGCATCTCTTGGACACCGTCTGGATGCCAAAGGATACACCGTTCGTCTTGGAAGAGCTGGAGCCGCGTCAGCACAACAAGTTCAACGGCGTTCACTTCCACCATGACCAGCTCAAGGGCAGGCATATCTATCAGGTTGGCGACAGAATGGTTGCCGGCGCAGTGGAGATGTCACTGCAGACCTTGGCTGACTACCTCAATGGTTCACGTCCTGGCACACCGGAGTACCATGGTACAAGGCGTCGCCGGCAGATCCTCGAGGGGGTGATGCGGCAGCGTTACTCGCACATCGACTTTGATTTGATCTCGTAGCGTCAACTCGGCGCTCAACCCCCAGCTGTCATCGGACGGCCGGGGGTTTCGTGTTTCCATCTATCTACCATCTATACCTCATTTATGATACGCTCTATTAAATACTAAAAATCAGTATTTATTATGAATAAACTTAAAATTACTGGAGGCAAGGCGCTACATGGCTCAGTTAAAATCGCTGGTGCCAAAAACGCAGCTTCCAAGATGATCCTAGCCTCTCTTTTGACCGATCAAGAAGTACAGGTACGCAACGTACCACTGCAAGAAGAAACCGATATAGCTAAGGAGTTAATCGAGATGGTTGGCGCAACAGTCAAGATTGAGGATCACACTCTAATCGCTACAACTAAAGAGATTAAAACTACTTCCATCATGGCCTTGAGTCGAAAAAATCGTCTCTCAATTCTTTTGGCTGCTCCAATATTACATCGCAAAGGAGAAGTTCATTTACCTTTTCCAGGTGGCGATAAAATCGGTGCTCGGCCGCTCGACTTTCATGTTGAAGCATTAAAGAAAATGGGTGTACACATTGATGAACTCGACGACGGTTATCATATGACTGTTACAGGTCGTCTAAAAGGTGCTTTGATCGAACTGCCTTATCCTTCGGTTGGTGCCACCGAGACTGTTATCTATGCCGGTGTTTTAGCAGAAGGAAGGACGGTGATCAAAAACGCTGCCATTGAGCCGGAGATTATGGATCTAATTATGATGCTCCAGAAAATGGGCGCTGTAATTGAAGTCGGTGTCGGCAGACATATCGAAATCGTTGGCGTTGAGCGGCTAGAGGGTTGTGAACATAGTGTTTTGCCTGATCGGCTAGAAGCCGCTTCTTTTGCCTGTATTGCTTTGGCCACGCGTGGTGAAATTTTTTGCGAAGGAGCCAGCCATAAAGACATGATTACTTTTTTGAATGCCGTACGTTTAATCGGCGGTGAATATGAGGTGAGGGAAGATGGAATTTTATTTCGTGGTGCTTCCAAATACCAAGGAATGCAATTGGAAACTGATACCTATCCTGGTTTTTCCACTGACTGGCAGCAGCCATTTGTAGTGGCACTAACCCAAGCCGAAGGAACGTCAGTGGTTCATGAAACCGTTTATCAAGCTCGTTTTGGTTATACTGAAGTTTTGAATCAGATGGGAGCAGATATTACTTTGTTTGATAATTGTTTGGGAGAAATTAAGTGTCGCTTTGCTGATCAGAACTACAAACATTCAGCTGTAATCAAAGGACCATCCAAACTTAAAGCTACGAGCATGACTGTACCAGACATTCGCGCCGGCCTGGCTTATGTGGCTGCGGCTTTGGTAGCAGACGGTACTTCTGAAATCGACGGAGTTGAACATTTGGAGCGTGGTTACGAAGATTTGTATGGCAAGTTGGAATCAATCGGTGCCAGTATAGAAACTGAATAATTATGATTATTGATTTTCTTCTCAACTCACCCATGGTCGCCTTGGTTTGGATAGTTGTAATTTTATTATCGCTAACCGTCCACGAATTTAGTCATGCTTACATGGCTTTTAAAAAAGGAGACGCTACAGCCGAGCGCGCCGGGAGAATGACTTTGAATCCTTTAGCACATATTGACCCTCTTGGATTTGTAGCATTGCTTTTACTAGGATTTGGTTGGGCTAAGCCAGTTCCATTTAATCCATACAATTTAAAAAATCCGCAGCGCGATGCTTTACATATTGCCATGGCTGGTCCGGCATCAAATTTTTTGGTTGCAGTTTTCGGCGGTCTGGCCTTTCGTGGTTTAGAATTAGCAGGTTTGCTGGTAGCGGATTCATTATTACCAACTTTTTTAATTTTTCTTATTCTGGTCAATCTATTCCTCATGATTTTTAATTTAGTACCGATTTATCCGCTTGATGGTTCAGCGATTTTAGATGCCACTTTAACTAAACCACATCAGCAGCACTTAAGACAGCAGATCGCAGCCTATGGACCAAAGGTTTTAATGGCCTTGGTTATTTTGGCAATTCTTACTAATTTTAATGTCTTTTTCTTTGTCAGTGAGCCAGCGTATTTCATTTGTAATGTCTTGACTGGCGGCGCTTGTTAAGGAATTAATTTGAAATAAGGCCAATTCTTGACGATTTTAACTGCCCATGGTACATTAGTGCCACAAATTTTTTATGCCTACAGTAAACCAACTCGTACGAAAAGGACGTACAACCAGATCAACAAAATCGAAGTCACCTGCTTTGCAGTTCACTATGGATACGCTCCATCGTCGCAAGACAGATCTTCGCCGAGGCGCTTCATTTAAGCGTGGTGTTTGTGTCAAAGTAACGACAATGACTCCAAAGAAACCAAACTCAGCTTTGCGAAAAGTTGCTCGTGTTAGACTTTCTAATGGAAGTGAAGTTACTGCGTACATTCCAGGAGAAGGGCACAACCTACAGGAGCACTCAATCGTGATGATCAGAGGCGGCAGAGTTAAAGACCTTCCTGGTGTTCGCTACCACATTGTACGCGGACGCTACGATACGGCTGGAGTTGAAGGTAGAAACAGAGGACGATCAAAATACGGAACCAAACAACCAAAGAAGTAATCAAAAACCTATTATAAACTCCGAGTACTGCTGACCACGGCGGGAAGAACGGAACTCTAATTATAAGACTATGCGTGGAAAACAAGCTCCCAAACGGCGAATTTCGCCAGATCCAAAGTTCGGCAATCAATTAGTTGCCAAACTTGTTAATTATGTCATGTTGGACGGTAAAAAAACCGTTGCCGAGCACGTTGTATACGATGCTTTTATTTTGATTTCAGAAAAGACCAAGCAGGATGCTTTGGAAGTTTTTGAAACTGCAATGAAAAATATTACTCCAGCCGTTGAGGTAAAATCTCGTCGCGTTGGTGGTGCTAACTATCAAATTCCTATACCTGTTCGCGGTGAACGACGCAACACTCTAGCTTTACGATGGCTCTTGGCTGCTGCTCGTTCTAAGAAGGGCAAGCCAATGGCTGAGCGTTTGTCCAATGAAATTATTGCCGCTTCTAAAAATGAAGGTGATGCAATTAAGAAACGTGATGATGTGCAAAAGATGGCTGATGCCAACCGCGCCTTTGCTCACTTTGCGCGTTAAAGTTTAATATCTAAATTAGTAATCTCCAGCGAGCTTCATAATATGCCCCGCGAATATCCTCTAGAGCGTACCCGAAATATCGGAATTATTGCGCACATTGACGCCGGTAAAACAACAGTCACTGAGCGTGTCCTTTTTTACACTGGAAAAAAGCACAAGATTGGTGAAGTGCATGAAGGTGAAGCAGAAATGGACTGGATGGAACAGGAGCGTGAGCGAGGCATAACAATTACTTCCGCAGCAACTACTTGTTTTTGGAAAGATCATTGTATCAATATTATCGATACTCCTGGACACGTTGATTTTACTGTTGAAGTGGAGCGATCGTTGCGTGTTTTGGACGGCGGTGTAACTGTTTTTGATGGAGTTGCTGGAGTTGAGCCTCAGTCTGAGACTGTTTGGCATCAAGCTGACAAGTACCACGTCCCACGAATTTGTTTTATCAATAAATTGGATAGAACTGGAGCAGACTTTTTTAAAGATCTAGCTTCAATCCACGAACGTCTTACCAAAAAAGCTTTTCCAATTCAGCTGCCAATTGGGACAGAATCAAATTTCCATGGCATCATCGATCTTTTGCGCATGAAAGCTTTCATGTACCGAGACGATCTTGGTAAAGATATGGAAGAGATTGAAATTCCTGAAGAATATTTAGCTAAGGCGGAAGAGTACAGAGCTCAATTAGTTGAAGCTATCTCTGAAAATGATGAAGATCTCACAAATAAATATTTGGCTGGTGAAGAAATTCCAGTCGAAGATTTGAAGCGCGTTTTGCGAGCGGCTACTATTAACTTGGATATTTTCCCGGTTCTTTGTGGTTCAGCTTTGAAAAATACAGGTGTGCAGATGATGATCGATGCCGTAATTGATTACTTACCAAGCCCACTCAATGTTCCTCCGATGCAGGGTTTTGATCCTAAAGATCCAGAAACGATCATTGACCGTAAGGCCAGTGATGAAGGTCCGTTTGCTGCTCTTGCTTTCAAAATTGCAGCTGATCCATTTGTTGGAAAGCTAGCTTTTTTCCGTGTTTATTCTGGTATTGTAAAGGCAGGAAGTTATGTTTTGAACTCAAGCACTGGTGAAAAAGAGCGTATCTCTCGCATTGTTCGCTTGCATGCTAACTCGCGTGAAGATGTTGATGAAGTTTATTCCGGTGATATTGCAGCGGCTGTTGGACTGAAGGGAACCGTAACCGGAAACACACTTTGCAGTTCTGAGTATCCAATTGTTTTGGAATCAATCACTTTCCCAGAGCCAGTTATCTCACTAGCTTTGGAACCAAAAACAAAGGTTGATCAAGAAAAACTTTCATTAGCACTTAGCAAACTTGCCGAAGAAGATCCAACATTCCGTGTTAAGACCGATGAAGAAACCATGCAAACGATTGTCTCTGGAATGGGAGAGCTTCACTTGGAAATTATTGTTGATCGCCTAAAGCGTGAGTACAGTGTTGATGTTAATGTTGGTCGGCCACAGGTTAGTTATCGTGAAACCATTCGAGCTTCTGCCGAGGGTGAAGGAAAGTACATCAAGCAATCAGGTGGACGCGGACAATATGGACATTGTTGGTTGCGTTTGGAGCCACTGCAGGATGAAGAAAAGAATTTTGTATTTGTTAACGAAATTAAAGGCGGTTCCATTCCAAGAGAATATATTCCAGCGATTGAAAAAGGTGCTCGTGAAGCAATTGATCGTGGAATTTTGGCTGGCTATCCGGTAATCAATGTTAAAGCTACAGTCTACGACGGTTCGTACCATGACGTTGACTCTTCCGAAGCTGCTTTTAAAATGTCCGGATCAATGGCTTTCCAAGCAGCAGCTAAAAAGGCAAGTCCTGTTATTTTGGAGCCAGTTATGATTGTGGAAGTAGTAACTCCTGAAGATTTTATGGGAACAGTTGTGGGAGATTTGAATTCTAAGCGAGCACAAATTCAGGAAATGGGTGATCGAGGAAATGTGAAAACCGTGCGCGCTTTGGTACCGCTTGCCGAAATGTTTGGCTATGCCACCAGCTTGCGCTCCTTAACTCAGGGCCGCGCCAGTTACTCCATGGAATTCCACGAGTATCAAGAAGTTCCACGTAACGTGGCTGAAGAAATTATTGAAAAGAGAAAGTAATAGATGTAGGGGCAGGTCTGTAACCCGCCCGATCATTGAAAGCCAGGTCACAAGACCTGGCTTTTGTATTCACACGTTTCCTATATTTTGATTAATCGAATTAAATTGCGTTTTCTGGGTAAATAGGGGAGAATAAAAATATATGGAAAAGATAGGTCTCGAAAAAGCATATTCTTCACAAATACATCTTGAAACAAGAGATGGCGAGCGGTTTGTTGTCAAAAATATACCCATGGAGCAAGTCATGAACGAAGTTTTCTTTTATCAGCAGCTACACGAGCATCACATACCAACTTTGCAGGCAGCTGAAGAAGAGGGGAAATTAGTTTTGAAATATGTTGAAAAATCGAAAACTCTATCAGATGAGGAGACGCCAGAAAATTTCTTTATCCTGGGACAAACTCTTTCTTCCATTCATGATATTCATTTTGACAGCTCTTTTATTATTGACGAAAGAGGGCATCGACAAAACATTGATTGGAATGACTTTATAAAGTCACAAATAGAAGCAGATGAACAGGCTCAAAAAGAAAAGCATGGATTCACACCGGAAATAATAGCCAGGATGACAGAAATAATTAAACGCGATTGCCCCGAAGTTTTAAAGGAAACTTGTTTAGTGCATGGAGATTTACATTCAAATAATGTTCTACTTGACGAAGGCCAATTATTTATTTTTGATAAAGATTCAATTGTTGCGGCTGGCGATCCCATGATTGATTTTGCTTTATTGGCCATCAATTACCCGGGAGACATTTATGATGTCGGTACAGAGGAGGAAAAAAGAAAAGACAGAGAATTGATGAAGAACTTTTTATCAGGTTATGGTAAAGATATTTTTGAAGACCGAGAAACGCTTGATGCATATGTTCTACTGCGAAGTTTGGAAAGGTGGCCTAATCCATTTGAAAGAAAAATTCCCGAGATCGTGGATAAAATTTTAGCAGCTAACACTCTCTGAGCCGAGTGATTTTTTCGTCTGGTCATTGCGAACAGGCCACGCCGGAAAGATTCGTCACCGGGGTCATCACCGGGGTCAGGTCGGACTATGGACTTTTTTAAACCATGATCCGCTTGAATTAAAGAAATAAGTTAATTATGTTCAAAAAATACAACCCAAACAGAGGAGACGCGTGGAATTATGGGGGAGAGAATTGGAAGTTGAGTCGGTCGAAGATTGATTTATTTTTGGAATGCCCGCGGTGTTTTTATCTAGACAACAAACTCGGCACTAAGCGTCCGCCGGGTTATCCGTTTAATATTAACTCAGCTGTCGATAAACTCTTGAAACAGGAATTTGATGGATATCGAGCCCGTGGAACTAAACATCCCTTGCAAAAGGAATATAAAGTTGATGCTGTGCCGGCCAAGCATAAAATGATTAATGAGTGGCGGGAGAATTTTAAAGGTGTGCAGTGTGTACATGAGCCAACTGGTTTGACGGTATCTGGTGCAATCGATGACCTCTGGCAAAACAAGGCTTCAGAATATATTGTGGTGGATTACAAGGCGACTGCAAAATCAGAACCTGTGACTGAGCTGGAAGAGGATTGGCATATTGGTTACAAACGTCAAATGGAAGTTTATCAGTGGTTGTTACGCCAAAACGGTCTTAAAGTTTCGGATACCGGTTACTTTGTTTATTGCACCGGCCGGCCGGACGAGAAAGCGTTTGACGGCAAAGTGGAATTTGACGTTCATCTCATTGCTTACACTGGCAGCGATGACTGGGTGGAGCCAACGATTGTAAAAATCAAGAAGGTTTTGGAGTCCAAAAAAATTCCCAAGGCAGCAGCAGATTGTGATTACTGCGCTTACCGCGAGGCAGCGGCAGAAAAAGAACTTGAACAAAAATAGCTATGCTCGACGTGAAAAAATATATCGGCCAGAAGGTGGAGGTGATTGTTGATCGGGCGCTTGGTACTAAGCATCCCAAGTTTGATTTCGTGTACCTGGTTAATTATGGCTATGTGCCACATACAGTTTCTGGTGATGGTAAAGAAATCGACGCTTATGTGCTTGGAGTTGATAAGCCGCTTAAAAATTTTACGGGTCGGTGCATTGCTGTTATCTATCGTCGAGACGACGATGATCCAAAATTAGTCGTTGTTCCCGATGGTCTTTTAATGGCTGATGAAGAAATCACATCAGCAGTTCATTTTCAGGAACAATGGTTTGATTCTTATATTAAACGGTAAAAGGGGTCAGGTCGGGTTATGGGCATTGATTTTCATTTTAACTATTCTCTAATTAGCGCGAATTAGGGGAAGGATGACGAGTGTAATAGGGGTCAGGTCGGGTTATGGGCTTCTTAAATCTATTGACGCGCTTTTGAAAAGCGTGTAGTTTTTACGTGCACTTCAAACTGGAGGGACCAGTGTTCATTTTCGATCGCCTCAAGCCCTACGCCCTCATCTCCATCTGCATCCTGCCGCTGTCCGCCTGGGCCGTCGGCATCGTGAGCAAGCCGCCTCTCTGGGCCACGGCCGTTCTGGCCGCCATCATCGTCGGCAACACCGGCATCTTGATCTGGCGCCAGTTCCAGCCACTGCCGAAGGAGGAGCCACGGCCAATCCGGCGCATCATCGACCGGGACTAGCGAGCCCCACATACTGCCGCCCATTACGAGCCGCCTCTCTGGCTCTTCAGTGGGCGGTTTCGTTTTAATCAAAATAAACACACTAGGGTCAGGTCGTTACCTGTGACATGGTGTAAATAATGCTAACCCGGCTTGCATTTTTGGTTAATATATATTAACCTAGTTGTATAAGGTTAATATAAAAATATGCTAGAAAAAAAGCAATTTTATTCTACAACCGAGGTTGCAAAAATATTAGGTATCAGTTCGGTGGCCGTACATAAGCGCATTAAGACAGGGAAGATACAGGCTGAAAAAGTTGGCCGTAATTATGTTATCCCACAATCCGAGATTGCCGGGTTAATTGGAGGAGAAATAACTAGCTCACAGAAAAAGCTCATCGACGCAGCCGTTAAAAGAACTATTACTGATTACGGTGAGACTTTGCAGATGCTGGCGCACAGTTAGTATGAAATTACTTTCTTTGCAAGAAGTAGAGTACGTCGCTTTTAAGATTGCTCAGGCGGTCATGACCAAAAATGAACCGATCCCTGATTTTTCTTCTCGATTTGAAGGCGTATTAGAAAGTTGTCTGGCGGCACCTTTTCAAAAATATGGTGGCCAATACGTCTATTCGGGTTTAACTGCCAAGGCGGCGAATTTGTTTTATCTCATGGTAAAGAATCATCCGTTTGAAAATGGAAACAAACGGATTGCCATCACAACACTAATGGTGTTTTTGGCGTCAAATAATAAATGGTTAGAGGTTGACCAGAAAGAATTTTATAATTTTGCCGTGTGGGTTGCTAGCAGTCCCGCTACTTTAAAAGATGAGGTTGTGCAGGGGGTAGAAAAATTTTTAAAGAAGTATTTAGTTTCCTTGTAAAAGAAGAGCCGACGCAAATTTACTCAAGCAGGTTTTAGATCCATTCTCTAATTAGCGCGAATTAGGAGGAGGATAAGGATAAGCGTTGTTTTTTTGATTTTAATTACCTTTTTCGCTACAGTATGGTCGAGGAGGGAACATGAGCGACGATGATTGTGAGGAAGAGTTCGAATTGAGCGCAGAGGAACTGTTTCTCTTCGATCAGCTGATAGACGGTTTCTTTGTTACCGCCAGGCAGATGGTGCTAGCCAAGGAAACTAGTGACAAGTTCAGGTTTATGGTAGGGCAACAACCTGTCGAAGGAGTCATGACTAGTACTTTGCAAATGCAGACCATGGAGGGCATCATTGGTATCTTTTTTCAAGTACTTGTCTCGTTCAATGGCAAGTTGACTCATCTCCGTTTTGTTTTGCCTTTGACTGACATGGAAGACGAGGTAACTGCCTTGGAGGCAGCTGTCAGTTCATTACTACACGGCAAGTTGGCTGACTATGACAACTAGCCACTACAATTCCGAGGAAAGAACATGACCAATAAGGATAGACCAGACCAGCGTAGTATGAATCTCATCTACGAAGTACTGGGAAGAGCACTGTTCCAGTGTGTCATTCAGATGTATCTCGAGGGTGAGAGGAATTCACCGTTCGAGATCAACTTCGAAGGCTCTCCTATGTCCGGACGCATCGTCGATACCTTGATGCCGGCGTCGCGAGATGGACTAGAGGGTACTCTCTATGTCATCGAAATCAACACATGCGGCCAGAACATTCGCCTGGAGTTGGTTGCCTCGATAGAGGGTCCAAATGGACCTTTTCGCTACAAGTTCGAGGACTTCGAGACTGATGACATGGACTACGACGTAAAGCTGGAGATGATCGATGACAACTAATCGCTCGACGCGCTGCCGCTTGGGACACCGGTCCTGGGCGGCGCTTTACTTTATGGATCTTTGAGAAACGGTTATACTATATATGTGACGTATGAGCGTCACTAACAAGGAGTTGGAAGTGCCTACAAACAGTGCCTCTCCCGTGGTGGTCATCATCGCGGAGAAGCCGAAAACGATCCGAGCTATGGCTAAGATCGTACGTAGGGAACTCCCTCAGGCAGATGTGAAGACCATCTTTAGCGTTTTCACCTCTGTTGGCAAGGAGAGTATGGAGGGTGCCGCAGCTAATCTGGCTCGGTTTTCTCCTGATATCGTCATCTGCGTCGTGGAATACAGGAAGCGTGACAGCGACCTGATTACAACCATTCTGCAACGCATCACACGTAAACCCATCACCGTGTACACGAGGGTGTGCGCGAAGCCCGGCGGTTGGACCGTCGAAACCAAGGGCAGTACAAGCAGTGATACAGATCAGGATCCATTCCTTGAACGGCTGCGGCGAGCAGCGTGATCAATTCGCCATCGTGCCTGCGACTTCACATCGCGGGCCTTGTGTTTGGTGCTCCTTATAATGGTAGCTATCACAGTCAACCTTGACCAAATAAGTGAATCAGTTAAAATAACCGCGTATGAATGAAGAACAACTACTGCGGCTCATTAGGCTCGCAAAGAAAACTGGAGATACTTTAATTATTACCGACCCTTCTGGTGAAGGAGCTGTGGCTGTCATGGATGTTGATCGTTACGAAGCTCTTATAGAAGATGGTCTTAGCGGCTTTGAAGACGACATTTTGCCTGAAAACCTTTTTTCGGACGAAGAACCGTTATTAGAGATTTTTGAGGAAGAAGAGACGAGCATTCCAGACCTCCCTGCCTCAGTTGAAAATCAACCGATTACAGAAGTAGATTCTGAGCTAGAAGAAGAGGAGAGGTTTTACTTGGAGCCGATAGAGTAGGAATCGCTAATATTAGCCAGAAAATAAGGAGCTTGTGCTATAAAAGGCTTATTCACGGCTAGTACTTGCAATATTTTAGTGATTTTGTTATACTCCTCACACTTGTGTAAATAACTAAATCGGGGCAAAAGCCCTAAAATTTCATCATAATATGGCAGAACAGTTTGATCGTTCAAAGCCACACGTAAATGTAGGTACGATTGGTCACGTCGACCATGGTAAAACTACGTTGACCGCTGCGCTTTCAATTCTTTTCTCGCCGGAGAGCCAAAAAAAGGCCTTCGACCAGATTGACAACGCTCCAGAAGAAAAGGAGCGTGGTATTACTATCTCAACATCACACGTTGAGTATGAGTCAGCAACTCGTCACTATGCTCACGTTGACTGTCCAGGTCACGCTGACTATGTGAAAAATATGATCACTGGCGCCGCTCAGATGGACGGTGCAATTTTGGTGGTTTCAGCTGCTGATGGTCCAATGCCTCAGACTCGAGAACACATTCTTCTTGCTCGTCAGGTTGGTGTGCCAAAGATCGTTGTTTTCTTGAACAAAATCGACATGGTTGATGACCCAGAGCTTATCGACCTTGTAGAAGAAGAGATTCGAGATCTTTTGAAAATGTACGAATTCCCTGGAGATGAAACTCCAATAATCCGTGGTTCAGCCTTGAAAGCTGTAGAAGGTGATGAAGAAGCACAGAAAGCTATTAAAGAGCTTTTGGATACTTTGGATTCATACATTCCAACTCCAGAACGCGAGGTTGATAAGGATTTCTTGATGTCAATCGAGGACGTCTTCTCAATTGAAGGTCGAGGAACAGTTGTAACCGGACGTATTGATCGTGGAACTATCAACTTAAACGATGAAGTAGAAATTATTGGTTTTAGACCAACACAGAAGACCGTTGTTACCGGTATTGAGATGTTCAACAAGAACTTAGACAAAGGTTTAGCTGGTGATAACGCAGGAATTCTCTTGCGCGGTATTAAGAAGGAAGATGTTGAGCGAGGTATGGTCTTGGCTAAGCCAGGTTCAGTAACTCCTCACACTAAGTTTGAGGCGAAAGTCTACGTACTTACAAGTGAGGAAGGCGGACGACATAAACCATTCTTTAAAGGCTATAAGCCTCAGTTCTATGTTCGAACAACCGATGTAACCGGTGACCTTGTTGAACTTCCAGAAGGAACTGAAATGGTTATGCCTGGAGATACAGTTAATGTTACTATCCAACTCATTCAACCAATCGCTATGGAAGATCAGACTCGATTTGCTATCCGTGAGGGTGGTAAAACGGTTGGAGCTGGAACAGTTACAAAGATTATTGAGTAATTATATTTTCGGGGAAAGAGGAAACTCTTTCCCCTTAAATTATCAATTTGCACCTTATGGCAGACGTCACAACAAAAACAGAAGAAATCAAGCAGCGAATCCGTATAAAGATTCGCGCCTACGATCATAAGATTATTGACTCTGCTACAGAGACGATCATCAAGACCGCAGAAAGAAGTGGCGCTAAGGTCTTAGGACCAGTACCACTACCAACAGAGAAGCGACGCTTTACTGTAAACCGATCGACTTTTGTTCACAAAAAGTCTCGAGATCAGTATGAAATGCGTATTCACAAACGCTTAATCGATATCGTTAGTCCAAGTGAAAGCACTATTGACTCACTGATGTCGTTGAATCTACCTGCTGGTGTGGATGTAGAGATCAAAATGTAATAAATCAGGTCAGCAGCCGGTGAAGGAATATTTATAAGGTATTTCTTCACAGGCTACTGACCAAAGTCTGTTCTCAGGCGAACCGAGAAGAAAGATCCAAGAAAGCTGGAGGAGCATGGAAAACCTTGTCGTCGATTCGAAGAGAATATTAGGAAGGACCATTAAATTTCAAAAAACCCTAAATCTTTGGATGTTTTTCTTAGGGCTAGAAGCCGTTAAAGGTCACGATGATGTTTAACGACTTCTGGCTTTTAGAATCCAGACTATATGAAAGTACTTCTTGGAAAAAAATTAGAAATGACGCAAGTCTTTCGAGAAGACGGCACAGTAGTACCTGTGACGTTAGTTCAGGCTGGGCCATGTATGGTGACAGCTGTAAAGTGCAATGAACAAGGAAAGACCACTGCTGTTCTTGGATATGGTTCAAAGAAGCATATCGCCAAGGCGCAGAAAGAGGATTGGAAAGAACTTGGTTCTTTTGCCTTTGTTCGCGAATTTGCTCTAGAGGATGGAGAAACACTTGAACGCGGTCAGACCGTGGATGTAAGTATTTTTGAACCTGGTGTCAAAATTGATGTCACCGGTGTTTCTAAGGGTAAAGGATTTCAAGGTGTGGTAAGACGACATGGATTTCATGGAAGTCCTGCAAGTCACGGTCATAAAGACCAATTACGTATGCCTGGTTCTATTGGAGCTCAAGGTCCACAGCGTGTTTTTAAGGGCGTTAGAATGGCTGGGCATATGGGAACCGATCAAATCACAGTTAAGAATTTAGAAGTTGTAGAAGTCGATGCAACTAAAAATATTATCGCGATTCGTGGTGCTGTTCCTGGCAGTCGCGGCGGTTTTGTAACATTAATGGCCACTGAAGGTACTGTATGGCAAAAGTAAATCTTTACAAGAAAGATGGATCTCAATCTGGATCAGTTGATCTTCCGGACGCTCTTTTTGCAGTCGAGATTAAGCCAGCTTTGGTCCACGAAGTAATTGTTGCTCAGGATACTAATAGCCGAGTCCGTTTAGCACAAACAAAAGATAAAAGTGAAGTTCGTGGCGGAGGTAAAAAGCCTTGGCGTCAAAAAGGAACAGGACGAGCTCGACATGGTTCACGACGTTCACCGATTTGGGTTGGCGGAGGAATCACTTTTGGACCAACTGCTGGACGTGTTTTTGCTAAAAAGATCAACAAGAAAGCTCGTAAGCTAGCTATGGCTATGGTTTTGACAGATAAGCTGGCTGAGAATTGGTTTATTGCTGTTGAAGATTTGGAACTTCCAGAAGCTAAGACAAAGTTTTTGAGTGAAGTTAGAGCTAAACTGCCAGGAAAAGATTCTTCAGCTCTTATCATTACTACCGCAGACGAGACAACTGTTGTGAAAGCTGCAAGTAATTTGGAAAAAACTGATACTATCGGTGCGGGCAGCTTGAATGTGCGAGATTTAGTTAAGTCTCAGTATGTTATTGCTTCCCAGGCTGCTATTGAGAAAATGAAAGAAATCTATCTCTAAGATATGAGTATCCTTAATCGATTCAAAAAGAAGACAGAAGCACCGGAAAAGGCAAGCGTAGCTACACGCCTAGCTGAAAAGGATGCCGCTGCAGCTAAAAAGACAGTTAAGAAGGCTGCTTCTAATAAAGAAAAAACGACTCAGAAAAAGTCGATTACTTCAGTATCTAAATTAGCCACTTCAACTCTGTTGGCTCCTGTAGTTTCAGAAAAGACTGCTAAGCTTTCAGATGAGGGAGTCGTTAGTTTCTTTGTGGCCCCAGGTGCCAATCGTGTTGCTGTTCGTCAGGCATTTAGAGAATTGTACAAAATAACGCCTGTCAAAGTGAATATTATTAATGTTCGCGGAAAAGCAGTTCGATTCGGTAGAGTACAGGGCAAAAGAAATAATATGAAAAAGGCACACATTTTCCTTCCTAAGGGAACTCGTGTTGATATTTTTGAGGGAGTTTAAGGTATGGGTATTAAATTGCACAAACCAACTACTGCAGGAAGACGCAAATCAAGCGTCCAAACTTTTGATGATCTCACAGTTAGCAAGCCGCATAGAGGTCTGATTAAGAGTAAGAAGCAAATGGCTGGACGTAGTCGATCTGGTAAAATTACAGTTCGTCATCGTGGCGGAGGAGCCAAGCGTCATGTTCGTTTGATTGACTGGAAAATGGAGAAGTTCGAGATTCCGGCAACAGTTAAGACTATCGAGTACGATCCAAATCGTGGTGCTCGAATTGCTCTTGTTAATTATGCTGATGGAGAAGTACGTTACATTCTAGCTCCACAAGGCCTTAAAGTTGGATCAAAAATTATCACTTCCAAGAAAAAAGGCGAGGCAGTCGATGGAAATAGATTCCCATTAGAGTTGATTCCGGTTGGAATGTCTATTCATAATATTGAAATTGAACCTGGTAAAGGTGGTCAGGCTGTTAGAGGAGCCGGTCAAAGCGCTACTTTGTTAGCTGTAGAAGGTCGTTTCGCTACAATCAAACTTCCTTCAAGTGAGGTTCGAATGGTGCCGCGGGAATGTATGGCAACAATTGGTTCAGTTTCTAACCCAGATTGGCGTTTAGTTCGTTGGGGTAAGGCTGGCCGAACTCGTTGGCGCGGAATTAGACCAACTGTACGTGGAAAAGCCATGAACCCAGTTGATCACCCTCATGGTGGAGGAGAAGCTAGAAATCCTATTGGACTCAAGAATCCAAAGACTCCAACTGGAAAACCTGCCTTAGGTGTAAAGACACGTCGTAAGAAACCATCAGATAGCTTTATTATTCGACGCCGTAAGAAGTAAAATGTATGTCTAGAAGTCTAAAAAAAGGACCTTACGTTGATCCTAACGTAATCAAGAAGATCGCGGCTCAAAAGCCCGATGACAAGCCGATTAAAA